>JACRDE010000123.1 GCA_016212935.1 Desulfomonile tiedjei
AGGCAGATTCAACTCCACGTCCTTGATCCCGTATCACAAACACCGTCTCGTCAGGAAATCGCCAACCGGTTATGGTGATTTGCTGTGGACGTCCGGGAACACTAAACTTGACTGCGTTAGTCAACAGATTTGTCATAATCTGCCCCATGCACAGCCCGTCTGCTATCGTGTCTGGCAATCCGCCGAAGCAAACTTTAGCGTTGGCCTCTGAGAGCTGAAAATTCAGTCCCTTGAGAACATTTTCCACCAGAATTTTCATGTTCAAAAGCTCTAACTTGAGCTCACGCCTTTCCAGCCGTGACAAATCCAAAATGGCATTTATTAGCTTATCCATTTGAGATACCGAGGAATTGATGAATTCTAGGGCCTCCGGCAAGTCTTCCTCAAGCGCATTCAATGCCTGTAATTTTTGTCCTTCGTTTAATTGAGGGAGCCCCATATGAACTGCAGGCTTGATTGCTTGCACCGCCACCTCCAGCTCTCGCGAGAACCCCTTTATATTTATAAGGGGGGCACGAAAATCATGGGAGACTATGTACGCAAAATTCTTTATTTCCTCGACCAGGTTCTCAAGTTTTGCTTGATCTGATTTCCGCTGAGTGACGTCACGCAGTGTGATGGCCAAGCGATACACCTTGCCTTCGGAGTCTTTGATCGGAGCCCCTGTCGCCCAGAGCCACCTGACCTCACCGCCCGGGCCGGTAATTCTGAATTCGCCATTAAATTCTCCGCTAGCCTGAACGAATGAATCGAACATTCGCTTGATTCTTATGCGATCATCCTCGTGAACCAGCGACAGCCACTCAGCAGGATTGTCTTTCAGCTCGCTCGCACTGCGAGCGGTGAGGCGTTCATAGGCCGGACTGACGTAAATGAATGAATACGGCATGCCCGGGCGGATCACCATAAAGATATCATTTACACTCTCAGCCAGCTGTCGAAACCTTTTTTCGCTTTCTCTCAAAGACTCGTCGGTTCTGCGACGGTCGGTAATGTCCCGGCAAATACCTTGGAATCCAACAATTCGTTCCTTTTCCATCATGAGCTGAACATGCTGGCCAAGCCAAATGATCTCTCCTCGTTTGGTGACGATTGGGAACTCGTAATACGTATCGGGTATCTTTTTCGCTAGCTGGATTGCGTAAAACCCCTCAGCCAATTCCTTGTATTCCGGTGCTATTAATTCTGTATAGTGCTTACCCACGACTTCGTTTCGAGGATATCCGATAGTATTGGCAACACTAGGATTGACGTAGGTGAGTATTCCGTGTTCGTCAGTGATGTAGATGATATCATTTGCCGCCTCAACAACTTGGCGGAACGATTTTTCAGTCTGAGAAGCGATTCCTTCCTGGAGCTTGCGAGTAGTAATATCTTTGAGAAACCACAGTGCCGAGATTCTGGCATTCTGTCTGATCAAGACAGCGCTGACTGAGACCCATTCCATGCGACCGCTGTTGGTTTGCAGTCTTAACTGCAGATCGTCGAAGGCCTCTCCGCTCTCGAGGAGTCTTCGGTAACGGTCCGAGAGCACGGCTCTGTCCTCCTGGTGCACCTGTCTTGATAGGGGGTCTTCGCCGTTGATGAGGCTCTTGGGGTCAACGGTGAAATCACCGACAGAACCGTTCCCGAACATTTCGGACATTCTCTGATTGCCGTACAGTATTCGTCCACTCTCTACGTCCAGGGCAAAAAAAGCGTAGGGCGTCGAATCAAGGTTTGCGCGAAAATCGGCTTCTGGATGCTGCAGCTCACCCGCGGAGGATGTTCGATCCGACACGTCGGCTGTCGCTGTCAGTATGACGGCCGTTCCGGGGTCTGAAGTCTTGAGCGCGGTCATTGCAACATGGGCGTCGAAAACTGAACCGTCTTTTCTTATCTGCTTTGTCCAAATCCCCGAGGCCTTTGAAGTTTCCAAGCTGCTCAAAACCATTCGTTCTGCACGATCAAATGCGTCTTGAGAATCATAAATGGCCCTTTCGCTCAAGCCTAGGCATTCATAGCTGCTCTCAAATCCGTGCATGTTGATCCAGGCTTGGTTGGCCCACTTGATTTTCTCGTCTTCCGATATGATTATTCCGACAGGACAGGACTCCACAATGGCCTTGAACATCTGTTCACTTTGCCGGACGGCATTTAGAGCCAGCCTGTGTTTCGCCGTGTGCTTTTGTAATTCGTCAACAACTTTCCTCATACCATCGAGTTCTTCCCGCAATTTCTGCTGAGTCTCTTGAACATGCCTAAACTCGCCGAGGTCTAGGCACTCAGCTCTCACACCCGCCTCACTGTTGTTTCTCATGATGGGGGTGCAATACATATAGATGTCGCGGAGAGTGCCATCCCTTCGTACCAAGGTGTACTCACTACCCTCCGGTCGTTCTCCGTTGAGTATGGCGCCAATTTGGCGAACAATCCGGTCAAGCTGCTCTCCGGAAAACAAGTCTTTGATGCTGAGGCCTTCTGCAAAATCCTCCTGTGAATAGCCCAGAATTTCTGGTTCCCCGGGGCCAACAAGAAGAACATTGCCTTCGCTGTCGATCTCAAATGTGGTTTTCTTCAGAAGCGTTGCCGATTCCATTTTTGTGTACTCGGTCTCCTCATACCATTTCGCTTTCAAATATGTAAAATCGGGGAGGAACTCTTTACTAAAGAGGGTCCCCCAATCTTACTTCTTTGAATACGCATCAGTATCTGTCGTGCAGTCACCTATCCTGCTATTCATCGCAGGCTAGGTGAAGCCGCTTCCTTTATTTCCATCGATTCAAACAACATATGCGCCAAAACAGATAGTACGATCATACTATTTCTTGATGTCGGATACAATCGCTCTGCTCGGCTGCGAGCGGCCCGGCCTGACTTTGCTTCATGAACCCACACGAACCGCAGGTAGCGATGTTATTCTCCCTTCGCACAGGGATAAGGCCAGCTCCGACGAGTCATCCGCACACCGAGACTACATCTTGTAATACCATTTGAAAGCGAAATGGCATCAGGCTGGGGGTTAGGCCCGACCGATTATCGAGCAGTTCGTCAGCCTGTCGAAGAATCGGTCAACCTCACCACAACCTGAAAGCCTTTCACGTAGCTTCCCGCTGTTATCAATAGGTGGGAGCAGCAACCAGAATCGGTGCCTCGAAGGAGAGCATTAATCATGCCATCAATCTATGATTGAGAAGCCAAAAGACCATCTGCTCTTTTTCGGAATTCACCACAGCTGAACACTTGAAGTATCGTTGGTGGGAATAGGTCGAATCGACCTACTTTTTGTTCTGGCGGAAGAAACATCAACGAGATCATGCGGAGACTTGGGTCACTTTGACCGACCCACAGACATTCCGGGCTTTTTTAGCCCGACATTAACCACGAATAGTAATTCACTCCCATAATTGTCGTGCTGTCAGTCCACCAGCGCGAGGTAACCAGAGATCAGATGGTCCAGTACCATGTGGGCGTCCTCGACCGGTCCGTACTCGCCCTTAGCGGTTTCAAAATGGACGCAGTAGTGGGCTATATTTTTTATCCTGCCCCCATCGAATCCGGTGAAAGCCACGGCAATGCCACCGTTCTCAACGGCGTATGCCAGAGCGTTCACAACGTTGGGCGAGTTTCCGCTGGCCGAAATCCCCACCACGATGTCTCCCGGTCTCATCAGATTTCGCAATTGCCGCGAGAATACGTTTTCATAACCGATGTCGTTGGCAAGACACGTAAGAAATGCAGTGTTCGAAGCTAGACACATGGCCCGGAACGGGGTCTTTCCCTCGGGGGAAGCACCGAACCCGAGATCATTGGCAAAATGGGAAGCGGTGGCCGCACTGCCTCCGTTGCCCAAGAAAAAAATGGTGTTGCCCCCTTCCCGTGCCTGGGCGAACAATTCTATGACTCGGCCGACCGCCTCAAAGTCGAGGCTGCGTAACACAGCCGTTACTCTGTCGATGTACTTCCTCGCATGTAGCGATCCGGATTCGACATGCGCTTCCCTTTTCGTTTTCCTGGTGATCTCGCTCATCCGTCCAAGCCTATATAGTTTTGCGTTTGCTCATTCCTGCACGGCAGCGGAAATCCGCGGCGAGTATCACTTGCATACTCGCAGTGCCTTACGATCGTACGGTTTATGACATGACTCATTATCATCATGGTGATGTCAGTCGCAGACTACTTCAATGCCGCAAGTGATCAGAACGTGAACACCTTGGATTCTGCCGCCATCGCTATCAAAGTCTTTGCGGTATCCAGTTTGGCGTTTTCGATGAAATCTTTTTCGTCCAACTGACGAGCCTTTGCGCACGGAGTGCACGCGTGAAGCTGGACCCCTTCTCTCATGAAGAACTCCATGTACGTGCTCATTTCATCGCCTGTTGGTGCGACAACGTTTTCGCTCATCCCCTTTTTTGCATAAACTACAGCGTCATCCAGCAGAAATACGGATACGTCATGCCCTTCTTGCTTGGCCATGTAAGCCAGTTGCATGCATCGGGTGGCTCTCGAGGGGGCTTCGAGCCCTCTGGTGAGAACGAACAAGAATTTGGCCATTCTTACCTCCCAGTCAGCTCACTGAAAACAGATTTCTCATTGCACAATTCATTCTTGCGGGACAAAAATCAACCGGTGCGTACAATTACCACTTAATCCCGCATATGGCAAGAGATGCATGGGGACCTGAGCAGCTCCGACACCTCACGAATTAGGGGAGCGAGCAGCGCTTCAAGAAAAAACCTCCTGGCACAGTTTGCAGGTTTTTATAAGGCTCCAGATAAAGTATTATGGCCTTTCGCGAGGTGGCCCACATGAACATCGCTGAAGCGTCGGTGCGATTCCCCATCACAGTCATAGTCCGTGTTTTGCTGGTGCTGGTGTTAGGATACGTTTGCATGACGTTCCTGGTGGTCGAGTTGAAGCCGGATACAGAGCAACCCGTTCTGGTCGTTTCCACCCGGTTTCCCGGAGCTGCACCGGAAGAAGTGGAAGGTGAAATAACCACCCGCTTCGAGGACAATATCAGTGGAGTATCCAATCTGCTTTACACGCAGAGCTTTTCACCGTACGGCCAGTCCTTCGTGGTGATGTTCTTCAAGCCCGGGACAAATCTCGACCTTGCGGCCGCAGAGCTCCAAAGAAACCTCGACCGTGTTACAGACCTGCCTTCAGCGGTTCAGAAACCTCAGATATTCAAAGCCTCGGAGCGGGTCAATCTGCCCGTGTACCAGTTTGCGCTTACCGGCGATGTGGACATAGTAACCATGTCAACATGGGCCGACAGGGAAATAGCTCCGCGAATAAAGCGAATCGAGGGTGTCGGAGACTGTCAGTTCGACGGAAACAGAAACCGGGAAATGAGAATAACCTTCGACCCAGAACGCCTCAAAGCACGGCGTCTCACAGTGTCGGACATCAAGAGTTTCATAGACAAAACCAATCTCAACCGCAGCGGGGGCTATTTCATTGAAGGGACCCGGGAATGGACTGTCCGGACGGTGGGAGAGCTTCTCACTTCGGAGCAATTTCGTAAAGTCATCATTTCTAAACCAGGGGATCCGATCATTCATCTCCACGATGTGGCCGTAATTGAAGACATGTACGAGCGGCCTGATTCCTATTGCCGGATAAACGGGGTGCCCGGCATCGCTTTCAGCGTGTTCAATCAGGTGGGAGCGAACATCGTTCATACCATCGATCTGGTTGATCGTGAACTAAAGAGTATGAATAAGGAATACGGTCCCCAAGGAGCCAAGCTCCAAAAGATTTATGACCAGAGCATGTACATCCGTGATGCTATCGCTATTGTCAGAGAAAGCCTTGTTGAGGCGATTATTCTGGTGCTGCTAGTCCTCTTCGTTTTTCTAAAGAACTGGAGAAGCATTTTCATAGTGGCCACGTCCATTCCGGTGTCGATAATTGGAACATTCATCGGAATGTACGCTTTCGGATATTCCATCAATGTCCTTTCATTAGCCGGCTTGGCTTTGTCCATAGGGCTGGTTGTGGATGACGCTATCGTGGTGCTGGAGAACATCTACCGTCACAGGTACGAAGAAGGGAAGAATATCATAAGGGCCTGCGTGGACGGGACTCGTGAAGTGGGCATGGCCGCGTTCATGGCAACTCTCACCACTGCCGCGGTTTTTATGCCAGTGCTCCTGTTAAGAGGCGAAGTAGGCACTTTGTTTGCGCCTGTGGCATTCATCATTTCTGTTGCTGTTTTCGTGTCCTTGTTTGACGCTTTCACAGTTGTTCCCATGATGGCATCCAGGTGGATGCGCGAGGAAAAACGGCCTGCCGGAATTCTGAAAAGAGTATTGGCCCCGTTGTACTTCCTCGACGTGATTGGAGGCAAGGTTGCCGATGGCTTCATGTGGTCTTTAGGGTTCTTCATGGGAGGATTTGCCCGCAAGGCATTCCTGATAGTGTTTGTCGTTGCAGTGTTCGGCTTGTCTCACTGGCTTCTTCCAGGCATGGGCTATCTTCCCACGGGCGGCACAAACCTGATCCGGATGCAGGTGGAATGTTTCGAAGGCACAAGCCTGGACGAGAACAGCCGACTCATGGAGATAATGGAGGACCGGTGGAGGAGCATAAAAGGCGTGAGGCATATCGTTGCCATTCCGAATAGAAACTCTTTTCGCAACATGGTTTACCTCGTGTGCGAACGAGAAGAGGATTCCGGCGTTGCCATTACGACAATCCAAAAACAGGCGGCCGCAGCCGCAAGAGACTTGCCGCTGAAAGCAATCAATCCAATCCAATTCCCTCTGTTTGGAAATATTTTTTCCAGATCCAACGTCGTTGACGTTCGTGTAACGGGAAAAAGC
The DNA here is from genome assembly GCA_016212935.1 of Desulfomonile tiedjei. GTDB lineage: Bacteria > Desulfobacterota > Desulfomonilia > Desulfomonilales > Desulfomonilaceae > Desulfomonile > Desulfomonile tiedjei_A. Next base: position 6,810 of record JACRDE010000123.1, read on the forward strand.
TACGCGATTATCGAGAGTCTGGTCGACCAAATTATGGAAATCGGTAAGAACACCAGCGGGATAATTTTCCGTTATACGGATCTGGCTCTCAAAAAACCGCAGGTGGAGATCCGGGTGGACCACCAGCGCGCCGCTCACCTGGGATTCGAAGTGCGAGACATAGCTGACGCGATAGAGGCAGCGGTAGGAGGACAGAAGACGACTTCGCAGTATGACGTGGACGGCCGTTATTTCTATATTCGCGTTATGGGGCAGGAAGCTGATTTCAAGACCGTGTCGGATGTCGGACGAATTATTCTCACGTCGCCGCGGAACCCGGATATACAGGTGCCTCTCGCCAGCGTAGCATCAGTGGAAACCACCTTTGGACCTCTGCAAATAACTCACTACAATTCGAGACGCAATTCCAGGGTGCAGTTCACTATTCAGGGACGCCCGCTTGGAGATGTGTTCACGGAAGTGGTTTCCAAGATCAACTCCACAGTGGCCTTTCCGGTAGGTTACACAGTCCTGCCGTTCGGGGCGGTGAACGAACTCAAGAAGTTGTTGGATGCGGTGAATTTCGTCCTTCCTCTCTCGGTATTACTGGTTTACCTTCTGCTAGTAATGCAATTTCAGTCGTTCGTCAGGCCGCTTTCGATATTGTTGAGCGTCCCGCTGTCCATTGTGGGGGCCAATGTTCTAGTCAGGGCGACAAATATCCCTTTTGATTCATTCACAATCCTGGGATACATAATGATGGTCGGTTTAGTGGTAAAAAACGCCATTCTCCTGATCACTTACGCTGTGCAACTCATGGATGAACATGGCGTCGCTCGGGACGAGGCTCTGATGCTGGCAAGCAAGCGGCGTATGAGGCCGATATTTATGACAGCGATTTCGATGATTCTGGGCATGCTTCCTCTCGCTCTGAAGAATGGGGCGGGCGCTGAAATTTACAACGGGCTCGCAACTGCCGTAATCGGCGGCTTGTCCATTGCCACCTTGTTCACGCTGATTTTCATTCCGGTGGTATACACAATACTGGATGACATTAAGGCACTGGTTTGGAGAGTGAAGCCGGTCGATTTCGACGAAGCCGTGGCGCAGGGGTCCCCGGAAAGCACTCAGCCAAGATAGTATTGATCTTGAATCTGTGTGAGCTTGATGACTGTCACGGAAAAAAGCATAAACACCTATCACGTTGGATAATGGCCCCTTCGGGGAATGGGAAAAAATCCCTCGCCTTTAGACGGTTGGAGCCTTCACTCCTCGTTCAGTAAGTTTTTCCGAAAACCACTTCCCGCCTGTCACAGAATCTTCATTCGGGCCATTAAGCTTCTTTGTCGCAATCGCATTTTTCTGTTAGAATCAAGCAGTAACCTACCGGCGGGAAACAAGAAAATGAAACCCCAGACAAGATCCAAAAAGCGCCCGGTTAAGCAGTCCGCGAAAGAAACTTTGAAAGCCTTGATCATAGGCGACACTCTTGAATCACGCGACATAGCCGACATTCTCGATTCGCTTACGCCGCTGGGATTCAACTTGAATTTGGCATGCGTCGTGCGGTCGGACAAGAAAAAACCACCCCCAAAGACCGCGGACAAGGACCTTGACTTCACGGTTTGTCACGATTACGAGGCAATTATTCGGGAACAGCCGCCGGACGTAGTTATCCTTACTTCACACGATCGAAAACTCCACAAACGTCTCCTGCAGATCCTGCCTTCCCACACCCAGATAATGGACCCTTTTGCTCTAGAAGCTTTCCAAGCGCTCAAGCAGGTCTCAGGGCAGCTCGGCACGGCTGAGAATAGACTCAGGTCAGTTGAGATGATCAAAGAAGTTTTGATGGCAGGTTCCGGGGTGAGTATTCTTGTCATTGACGAAGACTTCAAGGTGCTGGACATCAACAACGCTATTCTCAGCAGAACCAAGATGTCCAAGAAAGGCTGCATTGGCAGAGCCTGCCATTGGGTGATACATCGAAGAATCGAGCCGTGCGAGAGCATCGGATGCCCTGCATCTCAGGTTTTAATGACCGACCGATCCACCCATGTAGTCAGGGAAGAGAAAAAGAACGACGACAGTAGCCGCTACTTCACGGTAAGTGCATATCCGCTTGGAGAAGACGAGCGCGGCAAGAAGTGCGTTCTCATGGTGTGGAAAGACGTCACCAGGGGTTTCGAGCCTGTTTTGGATCGTCAGGCCCGCTCCATGAAGCACAACTTCTCGCACATCCTGCATCACGACAAAATGGTAGCTTTGGGAAAGCTCGCAGCCGCAGCCGTTCACGACATAAACAACCCCATTCAGGGAATACTCACTTTCGCAAAATTGATGAGGGCGTCGCTGGATACGGGGAGTCTTTCTCCGGATCAAATAGAGAAATTTCGCACGTACCTGGACCTGATAGCAATTGAGTCATCCAGGTGCGGTGACATTATGCGCAGTTTGCTGTCGTTCGCGAGATTGGGGACGCTTGAGAAATCACCTGTGGACCTCAATTCGCTCCTTGATGAGATCCTGTTGTTGATAGGAAATCGCATGGAGCTTCAGTGTATAACTTGCCGCCGGGAATTGGCCAAAAACTTGCTGCCGATCTGGGGCGATAGAAACCAGGTCAAGCAGGCCCTCTTGAACCTTGTTCTCAATTCTGTGGAAGCCATGCCCAACGGGGGTGAAATCACTATAGAGGCTTCACTCCAAACACATTCCGATCATATGCAGATACAGATCAGCGATACTGGAACCGGCATTCCAAGGTCTTTGCAGGCAAACATTTTCGAGCCCTTCGTAACTACAAAGGAATTCGGGAAAGGCACGGGGCTTGGATTGAGCGTGGTCTACGGAATAATAACTCAGCACGGGGGCACTATAGAATTGCAGAGAGACGAGGTCCACGGTACGACCTTCGTGGTCACGCTGCCGGTGTATTTGAAAGATACTCATCATATGCCAGATCCTCACTGCTCTTGAAACGGAGGCACCGGTTCATCATGAGCCGAAAACACAGATTCATGGTGGTCGATGACGAGTTGATCGTCAGAGAATCCCTGTCCGCTTGGCTGGAACAGGAGGGGTCCGTCGTGAGTAAGGCCGAGTCCGGGGAAGAGGCCTTGAAACTGATGGAACAGAATTTCTACGACGTCCTGTTCGTAGACATAAAAATGCCGGGCATCGGGGGATTCGGGCTGCTCCAGAAAGTCAAGGAACTGTTTCCCACAACCCTGGTTGTAATCATAACCGCCTATGGAACCGTGGACCATGCGGTAGAAGCGCTTAGGCTCGGAGCGAACGATTTTCTGGTGAAACCCTTCGATCCCGAGGGGCTAGGCCTGTTAGTAGCAAAACTGCTGGAACACAGAAGGCTGGTGGAGGAGACTCAATATCTCCGCACCGAGGTTACGCGATATCGGGGAGGGCTCGATGAAATCATTGGGTCGTCTCCAGCGATGGTTGAACTATTCGAAACCATTCGAGAGGTTGCAGGCAGCGAATCGTCTATCCTGATTCTTGGCGAGACCGGCACCGGCAAGGAACTCATAGCCCGGGCCATACACGCGAACAGCAAAAGAATGGGAGGCCCTTTCGTACCAATAAACTGTGGGGCGATCCCCGAATCTTTGATAGAGAGTGAAATCTTCGGCTATGAAAAAGGATCTTTCACCGGAGCGGTTCGGCCAAAGAGAGGATTGATCGAAGTGGCCGAAGACGGGAGCTTATTCCTGGACGAAGTCGGCGAAATCACCCCGAAGATGCAGGTGGACTTGCTCAGGGTGCTCCAGGACAAGAGGTTCTACCGTGTGGGATCTGTTGAACCTCTCAGGGCCGACTTCAGGCTCATCAGCGCGACCCATCAGGACCTGCACAAGAAAATCGCAGATGGCAGCTTCAGGCAGGACTTCTTCTATCGCATCAATGTCATATCGCTGAGAGTGCCGCCGCTAAGGGAAAGAAGAGAGGACATTCCGATACTGGCCAAACACTTTGTGAAGCGATTCGCAATGGAAACCAACCGCAATGTTGATTCCATCGACGAGTCGGCTATGAAAATACTGGTGGACTACCCATGGCCGGGAAACGTTCGGGAGCTTGAAAATGTGGTTGAACGAGCCGTGGTTACTTCGAGAAAAAGAATCATCACGGCAGATGCTTTCGCCTACCTCATGCCGGGAGTACCCTGTGTTCCTGTGACTGCGGCTCCGAGATCGTTGCAGGACGCGGAGGTCGCTCACATCAGAAGCGTTCTTGAGGAATCGGACTGGAACATAAGCCGAGCCGCCAAGGTCCTGGGAGTAGACAGAACCACGCTTCATAAGAAAATTCGAAAGCACGACCTTCAGCCAGCGAATCCCAAAAACTCGGATATGACGGTCCCGGCAAAGTGACAAAGAGGAAGACTCAACCCCCAGCAGAGAAAAAGGGGCTCTTGTCGGTTCTACCGCTGGGCTCGGTAGGCCAGGACATCCTCCGCATAGTAGCAGACAGCTTGCAGGGCATTCTGAGGATTCCGGTGGACCTGCTCGAAGCGGAACCCCTGCCTCCGCATACGTTCATGGAAGCCAGAAATCAATACAACGCAATGGCCATAATCAGGTTCCTGAGCGAAAACCATTCGCACAACAGTTTCAAGACACTTGGCATCACAGGAAAGGACCTCTGCAATCCAATACTGACCTATGTTTTCGGTGAAGCGTATATGAATGGTCCCAGCGCGGTAATGTCGTACCATCGTCTTCATCAAGGACAGACTGAGGACCCTGTCTCTAGAGAGCAGTTTCTCGACAGGGTTGTCAAAGTGGCTCTTCACGAGATAGGACATACCTTCAATCTGCCGCACTGCCATACTGGAAGATGCGTCATGCGGGCTTCCAACAACCTGAAGGAATTGGACGACAAACTCAACTACTTGTGTGACTACTGCGAGCTGTTTCTCTTCGAGTCACTCAAGAAGGCTCTGGACGTGCACCGCAATGCTTGAGACCAAGTTGCAGTCAAACCAGGAAGAATCGGGGAGGACCTTCTTGTAAGAAGTTCCTCCCCGAACCCCACCTCAACAACTTCTAGCATTTGCCGGAATTCCGATTTCTCACCGAGAAATCGGAATTCCGGCCAGTGTTAGAGTTTCTTGGAAGGGGCTTGAGGGAACCTTACACAAAGAAGGTTCCCCCAATCTTACTGATCGGAAGCAAAATCGTATGAGTAATTTCCTGACGGCAGAAACTAATTTAATGTTGCTCCTACATGCTTTCTAACCTTCAGGTTTTTCTTCTATTCGGTTCCAGTTGCCTTTGTCGTTTTCCCTCAAATGGAATTCGGGGGAATTATGGACATACGTATTTTGTCGAGCTTTTTCATGACCTTTTCGGCCCGTACTTCCGGCACTGCACGGATGTACCCATGACAAGCTCAAGCCTCATTAATCTCGGTACACCTTGCCAAATTCTCGGCCAAAGAGGGAATCAAATTAGGCCTGCCTGGAACTGTGGAACTGCCAAAATTGGTTTGCGCCACTAAATCGTGGCACTATTCAACGTCGACCTCAAAATTCCAGACACTCTCAAAGGCCGTTTCTGCGGCTATTTCATCCCTTGGCCAGATCGCGGCTCGTGATAGGGAGCTTTCGAATACGTTTGCCGGTTGCTGCGAACACCGCATTGGCCACTGCCGGTGCGATCGGAGGTACTCCCACTTCTCCTATACCCGTAGGAGCGGCTTCACTTTCAACGATGTGCACCTCCACTTTGGGCATCTCGTCCATTCTCAGGAGTGGGAAGTCATCGAAGTTGCTCTGCTCTGCCCGTCCCTTCCCGATGGTGATCGAGCCTTTCAGAGTCGCTGTCAGACCGAAAGCTATGGCGCCGGAGATTTGGGCTTCTACGTTCTTCGGATTGATCACCGTTCCGCAGTCAACGGCACAAACCACCCGATGAACCCTCACCTGCCCCGCCTTGTCCACGGATACTTCAGTCACCATGGCGGCAGGAGTGTCGTGAAAGTCATGGACTGCAATCCCCCGGTGAATACCGTCAGGCGGTTTCTTCTCCCAGCCGGATTTTTCCGCAGCAATCTTCAGCACCTTGCGTCGTTTCGGCGCATTCCTGAGCAGATCCATGCGAAGCTGGAACGGGTCATTCCCTGAGGCCATAGCTATTTCGTCCACGAAAGACTCTACAACAAAGGCATGTCCGGAATGGGCCACCGACCTCCACGCACCTGTAGGTACGCCAGGGTCGTCTTTGATATATTCCACTCGAATATGTTCCATCGCGTAGGCCATTGTGGAAGCCCCTTCTGAAGCGGCTTCAGCGCTTTTGAAATACTTCGCTATGGGAACTGCGCCATGGGCGGCGGCATTCTTCAGGAATCTGGGAAACCAGCGGGGCATGATGGCAGGAGCCAGAGTCTCTATCATTCCATCCATCCACGACGGACCGACGAAGAGGTAATGAAGCGCTACAGGCTTTCCCGTTGCGTCCAGCCCGGCCCTTAGAACATGATATGATGCAGGACGAAAGTGGTCGTTCCGTATGTCCTCTTCCCTTGTCCAAACGACTTTCACCGGAACTTTGACCGCTTTGGACACTTCCACCGCTTCGGCGACAAAATCCACATCGCCTCGCCTGCCGAAGCCTCCGCCCGAGAAGGTTGTGTGAACGCGAACCCGGTCAAGATCCAATCCAGTTATGGCCGCAGCTATTTCATGGCTACCTCCCTGGTTCTGAGTGGGAACCCAAACGTCGCATCCGTCACCGCGGACGAATGCCGTGCAATTCATGGGCTCGGGACATCCGTGGGCCTGAAATGGAAGCTCATACACAGCTTCAACGACCTTCGCCGCTTTCTTCAAGGCTATGTCCACGTCGCCTTGATCTCGCACCCGATCTCCACGTTGCTTGGCCAGCTCTACCCATCGAGCCCTGATATTCTCCGAGCCGAGATTCGCTTTATTCCCTTGGTCCCATTCAATTCGCAAAGTTTCAACGGCCTTCTTGGCTTGCCAGAAGCGATCGGCAACCACCGCAACTCCGGTCGAAATGGGGACCACATGCCGGACTCCAGGCATAGACATTGCCTTGGAGTGGTCAAGTGATTTCAAACGTGCGCCAAAGACAGGCGGATGCACGACCACGGCAGTGAGGAGTCCCTTGAGCCGAACATCCATCCCGAAGACTGCTCTCCCCTGCGTTTTCAGCTCGGTGTCAAGCCGCCGCATTTTCTTGCCGATGACCTTGAAATCACGATGCTTCTTCAGTGGAACGTCATGAGGAACCGGCATGCTAGCCGCTTTTTCAACCAGTTGACCGTAAAGGAGCGAACGGCCGCTCGGCCCATGAACGACCTTGCCGCTTTCAGCGCGACACTCGCGAACTGACACTCCCCAGGTTGAAGCCGCTGCAGCCACCAGCAGCTCACGTGTCGCCGCGCCGGCTTTCTTAAGCGCGACCCAGCACGTGCGAACGCTAGTGCTCCCGCCTGTGGCTTGCACACCGAAAGCGGGGTTCGCATAGACCGGATCCATTGAAGCCATTTCCGTGCGGACCTTGGACCAATCCGCTTCCAACTCTTCCGCTGCGATCATGGCCAGCGCCGTGAAGATCCCCTGGCCCAGTTCGGAATGATTGACTACTACGGTGACCTCACCGCTCCCGGAGATCCTTATCCAGGCGTTTGGAGCAAGCGGTTTGGAAGCCTTTTCCACAGGCGAAGCGGGCGCGTCCAGGGAAGCTTCGGCCTTGTGAAATGAGCACCCCACGACAAGTCCTACGCCTGCAATGAAACTTACCTGGAGGAACTGTCTTCTCTCTTCGTCGAATAGCCTTCCTCTCATGGCCGCGACCTCCCGGCGGCTCTATGAACGGCCCGCCTGATTTCGTTGTACGTTCCACACCGGCACAAGACACCTGACATGGCGGCATCTATGTCGGAATCGGACGGCCTGGGATTGGAAGCCAGCAGCTCTGCGGCGGTCATAATCTGACCGGACTGACAATAACCGCACTGAGGTACGTCACCGTCAATCCATGCCTCGCTCAGCGCCTCACCGATCAAGCCTGCCAGCCCTTCGATTGTAGTGATTTCCTTTCCCTTCACCTCGGACACTGCCGTTACGCACGATCTGGTTGCTGCGCCGTCCACGTGAACCACGCAGGCGCCGCATTCGCCTATCCCGCAGGAATACTTGGTACCATTCAGCCCCAGCTCTTCTCTAAGCACCCAGAGCAATGGTGTTTCCGGATCGACGTCCAAACGGTATGTCTTTTTATTCACTTTCAACTCAACCATTGTTCACGCTCCTACATTCCCATTGTCGTTCAGAAACCGGTCCGATCTGAGTTTAGCAAGACCTGCTGAGAGTCTGGACCGGGGCAAAATCGTCCCGGGGAAACAAAGCCGTCAGAATGACCGTATTCAGCATCAGTAGCGCCATGTTGAAATACTCACGGCTGGGAAATCCCTGCGTCTGTATAAGAAAGCAATAGGTCCCGGCCATCGCAATGGAGAACGTGATGAGGATCGCGAGCATTCCACGGTTTCGGATCGGGTCTATCGCTGCCATGAATATGTTCATGACCACCACCACGCCTGTGGTCCCAATGATAGTGACAAGCGAGGAATCGAAGTCCTTGAATCCCATCAACCGATGGTACCATTCGGGATAGAACCAATGAGAGAGCGGCCACCAAAATAGGACGAGTATTCCAAGAATCCAGAGGTATGCTTTGAGGATCTTTATCTTACTGTAAGAGAGTTTTGTCATGGAAGCCCCTCCTTGACCTGTGATACGTATCGTCCATAATGTACCATTAGTCCAAATGTGTGAAAATTTTTTGCTTATTTACTTTGCCTTCAAGCCTTCTAGATAGATTTCGGCATGCCGGAGGCAATGGCGCTCAACCGTCTCTTCTTCCGTCTCCATTTCCTTGTGAATAAAGCTCATTATGATGCCAACTACCGTGGCCCAGCAGAGGAGGACAACCTCTTGCACGTCGAATTCACGCAAATGCCCCGCATCAATGCCACTCCGCATCAACGCCATGACCGGCATACCTGCCCGGGCAATTTCCGCTTCTTTCAGCGCGCGGATCGCAGGCGGGATCTTCGAGTATGCCAGTTTGTTGGTACTGAAATAGAAAAGGGCCTTGAAGTAATTCCTGTGGTACTTGTAGAAATCAAAGAGTATTTGCGTACACTTGATGAACTCGCGGTCAAAATCGGAAGCCGCGGGATTCACTGATTGAAACATGTCGGCAAGTATCCTCATGGCCTCTACGTAGATGTGCGCATAGATCTCCTCCTTGCTGGAAAAGAACGCATAGACAGAGCTGCGGCCGTATTCCACCGCGTCGCAAATGTCCTGAACCGACACGCTCTCATAACCACGTTCAAAGAAGAGATCTCGGCTCTTCTCAAGGATTGCCCGCCGCCTGTCTTCTAGTTCTCTTTGTCGTCGTTCCTTCGTCCCCATGCCCTGAGCCGGTATCCTGATGCTTTTTTTGGTGAATTTACCATGTGTTCCACATTGGACCATTAGTCCAAAGTATAACCCCAGTCCGAACGGATGTCAAGAAAGAAAGCTGCTCGCTGGTAACCATTCAGTCTTACGGGGGAGAGCTTCGCTCAAATATTGATTCACGGAGAATTCGACGAGCGCATGCCGTTACCCCAGAGAAAGCCGGGGTCCAGAACATATTGAAAATCCTGGCTTCCGGCCTTCGGCGGAATGACGACAAGAGCTTCCGGATAATGGACAAGCGGCATGAGTCAGCAGCATTCAGACACTTCCGCCCATGTAAGTGAATAGTTGCCCTCTCTGATAAACTTTCCTGCGACGCTGCTCCATGGCTTAGTTCAGCTTTTCGGACATGCGATCGGCTGTTCTGAGCGGCTTTTCAAGGAGCAATAAATTGAGGGTGCCGCCGCCGGCTTGGCCAGGATTATTGGGTCTGACAAGATGCCGTTTCAATCTTTAGGAAGAAACTCTTCGGGGCGTCCTCCCAGCAACGCTTCCACAATTCGTCTGGAGGCTTGGCCATCTCCGTAAGGATTTACGGCTCTGGCCATCGCTTCATATTCCGTAGGGTTGTCCAGTAGTTTGGTTGCTTCTTTGATAATTCTATCCGGATTAGTTCCTACGAGTCGGGCTGTCCCAGCTTCTACACCTTCGGGACGCTCCGTTTTGTCCCGCATCACGAGCACAGGTTTTCCCAAGCTGGGAGCTTCTTCTTGGATGCCACCCGAATCGGTCAGAACTAGATAAGACAGGCTCATTAAGTTTACCAGGGAAAAGTAATCCAGAGGAGGAGTCAAGGAAATGTTTTCAATACCGCCGAGATATGTCTCGACCGGTTGCATGATATTCGGATTCAAATGAACCGGATACACTATATGGACGTCCTCGATGCGTTCAGACGCAATCTCCTTAAGGGCGCGGCATATTCCTTTTATTCCCTCACCGTGATTCTCGCGGCGATGCGCAGTGACCAGGATCAGGCGCTTGTCCATAGGAATGCCTCTGAGAGGGCCTTGCACCCAAGAATAATCTTGATGCAAGGCCAAGAGAGCTGCATCTATGACAGTGTTTCCGGTCACAAAGATGCTACTTTCCGAAATACCTTCCCGCATCAGGTTGTTCTTAGCTGCCAGGGTTGGGGCGAAGTGCATGTCGCTGATGGCATCGGCAACTTTCCGGTTTATCTCTTCAGGAAAAGGCTGGAATTTGTCCCACGTCCTGAGTCCTGCTTCCACATGTGCCACTTTTATCCTGTGGTAAAATGCCACCAATGCGGCTGCCATGACCGTGGTCGTATCCCCCTGAACAACGATCCAGTCCGGCTGTTGTCTAGACACGAAGCTGTCTAAACTCGTTATGATCCTCGATGTAAGCTCGGACAATGTCTGGTTGGGCCGCATAACATCGAGGTCGCAATCGCTCGATATCCCGAAAAGTCGCAGCATCTGGCCCAGCATTTCATTATGCTGACCAGTGGAGCAGACCATCGACTCAACGACACCAGCATGCCGTTCCAGCTCATGGATGACCGGTGCCATCTTTATTGCTTCGGGCCGAGTGCCCACTATGCTTAAACATTTTAGTCGAGTCACCAGCAGTCCCCATGAGCCGCATTGAACTCAATGCCGTCCCTTGAGCAAAGGCACGCGGCAAAAGATAAAATCCGCTGTGGAATAGGTAACATATCCCAATCGTCTGCATTATGCAATCCGCCGGGCTGCTCTCCTTCTCGGAGGTTCGAGTCCATTGCAAGAATTCGCTCAAGACGTTGGTGTGCTCGGTTCTCGTAGAAACCTCCCGCAGACTGTCCCCACCAGGAAATATCTCTTGCCCCGATGAGTCTGGCACTATGTACTTCTTGTTGACTTAGGGGAATTAGACCGGTAGGCTGTTTTCGTATTCATGATCGTCTCAGCCGGCGCTCCTGCAAAGTCTTCAATTAAAGGGAGTACCCAATGAACATCTGCCCTCATTGCCTGACGGAAATTCCGGACTTCGCAGTGAATTGCAGCCGTTGCGCGGAGACACTTCCCGACGACCTGGTAAGTTCAGCCGAACAAGGTGACACGGAACGCATTGCAGGGCTTCTGGAATCCGGATGCCAGGTAGATGCGAGAAATTCCTATGGCGAAACGGCTCTATGCAAAGCCTCCCAACAGGGACGGAAGGACGTGGCAGAGCTTCTTTTGAATCGGGGAGCGGACATAAATGCGGCCAATCGCTTTGGAGTCAGCCCTTTGATGTACGCTGCCGAATTCGGACACCTTGACATCGTTAAGATCCTATTGGAACGAGGCTCGGACGTAGAGGCTAGGACTCAGCCAGGTGGGCGCACGACTCTGATCGTGGCTGCAGGATGGTGTGCGTCCGATGAAAATTGCTTAAGTATAGTCAAACTGCTTCTGGAGAATCGTGCCGATCCAAATGCGCGCGGAGACGATGGCATTACAGCCTTGATCAACGCTGCTCGCGAAGGCAAGAGTGATGTGGTGCGCTTGTTGCTGGAACACGGTGCTGACTTGCACATGCGTGACGATCTCAACGACAGTGCTCTGCTGAAAGCGGCAGCCGAGGGGCAGTCGGAAGTGATAGAAATACTCTGCGACCACGGTGCCGAGGTCAGTTCAAAGGATTCCCACGGCTGGTCGCCCCTGATGCTTGCCTCTCGTCAATCCAATGTTGATGCAGTCAAGATCTTGTTGGACAGGGGGGCAGAAATTGACGCGAAGGACGACAATGGATGGACTGCACTCATGTGGGCTTGCTCCATTGGCAAAGCGGAAGTGGCTAAGTTGTTACTCGAACGAGGATCTGACCCGGAAGCCTCGGATCTGTACGGCGCGACTGCCTTAATGAAAGCAGCTCGTGGAGGCCATTGTGGCACGGTCAAAATGCTGTTGGATCTCGGCGTCCAGGTGAATGCTACGGATATGAATGACTTGACCGCCCTGATCCGTGCGGCAAGGATCGGCTCGGCGGAAGTGGTGCGGGCCCTGGCAGACGCAGGCGCAGATTTGGGTGCCGCCGACGAGGACGGGAGGACTCCATTGATGATCGCGTGCGCACACGGCCGGATCGAGTGCGCTCGAACCCTCATCCAGCTTGGCGCCAATGTCGATGCCGAGGACGAATACTCAGGAACCGCGTTGATCCATGCATGCAAGGGAGGGCACACAGCACTGGTCAAGCTTTTGCTGGATTGCGGAGCCAAGGTCCACACAGCAGACGAGATGGGAAGAACTCCACTCATATGGGCGTCAATTGGGGCAGGTGCAGCCATTGACGGCGACAAAGGTATTCGTGCTCCGGCAAAGTCAACAACAGAACTCCCAGAAATAATAGAGACACTCTTGAACGCAAGGGCAAATCCCAATAGCCAGGACAAGAACGGAAGCACTGCTCTAATGGAGGCATCGGCCAGGGGTTTTCAGAAAGTGGTGCAGATTCTTCTCGAGAGAGGTGTAAGCTTCAATTCCGCCAACAATGCTGGATTGACCGCTTTAGCCCTTGCTCAACGCGCGGGTCATTACCACATAGCGGAAATATTGAAAAAGTTTGGTGACCAATGATCTTCTGCTGGTTCCAGACTCCGCGATCCTCTCCGTAATTTGCCTGGACTTCTGATGCCCTCAGGGAAACTTGACAGCGGACGCTGCTAATTTCATGAGCAGCAGACAACTGAGCTTGGAGCGTTCCACAATGCTGTCGATC
>JACRDE010000136.1 GCA_016212935.1 Desulfomonile tiedjei
CCAGTATCATGACCCAACAGGTTAAACCTAAAACAGCATTGCCTGCTGTGATCACCCCTTCTGAAACAAGTGTCCAGCAAGTGACGAAACTGACAGCCAATAAATTGGGAGTTTTTGAGGAGGGGAGCAGGGAGGGACTTTTTGCAAAAAGTCCCTCCCTGCAAATTTCTCCAAAAATCGCTCAATTTGGGTTACAAACACAATGTACCCCCGGATGCATCCGGCTTGTCACGCTTGACTTCTGATGGAAAGTCACCATAATCAATTCGTTTACGGTGAACGGAAGTCCCTGAAAATGCGCCTCTTGGGCTGATGACGCCTGTCGTAAGGACCTTACGGCGGGAGCCCGCCATAAACATAACCACCGGAAGGTGGTTTTTGCTGTTTTCTTGGCTCGCCGACCCGAGCCTGAACCTTCGACCAGGAGGACTCGTCGTGGTTTCCCCAACATCGCGACACGCCGATCTGGAGACCGCATCCTGTGAACCAGATGCGGGGTTCCGGACTTCCAACAATTTTCAGCTTCTTCTTGACGAGGCAATCAAAAAGGTGGAAGACCTAGGGGACGGGTTTGTCGCCGATAGAGACAGGCTTCTTTCCCTTCGGAACCGCTTTGAGGAAGGGCGTTTTCACCTCGCCGTATTGGGCCAATTCAAGCGTGGCAAGAGTACCTTGCTGAACGCTCTTCTCGGGCATTCGCTATTACCTACTTCCGTGGTTCCCCTGACTGCCATTCCTACGTTTGTGCAGTATGGACCTGATTTGCGTATTTACGTGCGCTATCGGAATGGTAAACCTGCGGAAGAGTTTGCTGGAAGGCCCGTAGAAGAGGCGGTCAAAATACTTGAGGGCTTTGTCACGGAAGAAGGTAACCCAAAGAATCGGCTAGGCGTAATGCAGGTCGACATTCTGCATCCCGCACCGATTCTGCAGCACGGGGTCGTCCTGATCGACACTCCTGGGGTTGGCTCAACGTTCACGCACAATACCAGAGCTACGCTCAATTTTCTTCCCCAATGTGATGCTGCCTTCTTCGTTGTATCGGCCGATCCGCCCCTGACGGAAGTTGAAGTGGAATTCCTCAAGGCCGTAAAGTCCAAAGTCGCACGGCTGTTCTTCATTTTCAACAAAATCGACTACCTGAGTGAGACAGAGAGAGAAGCAGCTCTGAGTTTCTTTAAGAAAGTGCTCGCTGAGAAGATGGAAGCCACGGACGATTACCCGATCTTCTGTGTTTCCACCCGTCGAGGATTGGACGCGAAATTGCTCGAAGATTCTCGGCTATGGAACGAGAGCGGTCTCCAAGAAGTCGAAAACCACCTCATGGGCTTTGTCGCCTCTGAAAAGGCAAATGCGCTTCGAGAAGCATTGAGCTGGAAAGCTCTCGACGCGCTGAACGATGTGCTCATGCGGTTGACACTCTCGATAAAATCATTGCAGATGCCACTTGAAGATCTCGAACAGCGGCTTGAGGTTTTTGCCACCCAACTGAAAGAGGCAGATAGGGAGCGGTTGATGGCTCAAGACCTCTTGACCGGAGACATGAAACGCACTTTGGAGCGGCTAGAGCAGGAGTCCGAAGAGCTTCGCAAGCAGTTCAGCGGCAAACTCGAACGAATAGTCGAAGCATCTTTAGATGACAGCAGAGATAACGACACACCCGAACAGTTGATCCTCGATGCCATGGCTGAAGCAGTTGTCTCGTTCTTCCAAACCGCCGCTGAAGAGGCGTCCCGCAAATTCAAGCTCCATGTAACTGAGACTTTGAAGCCTCACCAGCAGCGAGCGGACGACTTGATCGAACGTGTGCGAAAAGCTGCCGCGGACCTTTTCGACATCTCATATCATGCTCCCGACAGTTCAGAGGCCTTTGAAACGAAAATCCGACCTTATTGGGTGCAGAGAAAACAGGTTCCATCTCTCCCGATAGTGATTCCCGAGGAAGAGCTCGATAAGCTCCTGGCCAAGCTTCATTCCAGACTTCATTCCAAGTTTCAATCTAAACTTCTGGCCAAGCTTCTGCCTGAGAACATGATGAAGAATCGTCAAAAGAAAAGATTATACCGCCAAATCGATACGTTGGTGAATCACAATGTCGAAAGTCTACGATGGGCGACCCTTCAGAATCTTAAGGGCGCGTTCCAGCGTTTCGGTTCAGTTCTCGATCAGCGCTTCCTGGACACTATTGCGGCCACACATGGAGCCATTCACTCGGCCTACGTCAAGCGTAAGGAGCACTCCGCGGCAATCGCCGACGACGTGTCCCGGCTCGAGGCGGCAGCTACGGAGTTGGCTGGGATTTGTGCCCAGCTTCAGAAGTGATCATGAACGTATAGTTGTCGTTACCCTCTCATTACCGTTCCGACGTGCCATTTCTTGACATGGCCGAATAACAGCTATTTGACCCGATTGAACGACACTATAACATCACTCTCATCGGTGAACACGATATCAACCTGCTCGTGGCTTTCTTCCAGTTCGAATGCGCCAAAGCAACATTGAAAAAATGTTTATAAAACGTTTTACAGGCTGTAACAGTTTTTGACACCTTGAGGGCCGCAAATAGCCCTGAGCGAGCTGAAGAAGGGTTCCGCGGACGTCTCCTGCCCATGGTTGGTGCGTTCCGGGCAAGCAACCTTTCCTGGTACTATTATTGCACTGCTTCTGGGGAGACTCTTTGTCATGGGGGGACCATGTCCAAGCAGCTCCTTCGCGCGGCTCAGTCGGGAAGACTGGACGAGATTAGCACTCTCCTCGCCCATGGTGCGAATGTGGACTGTCGTGACATCAGTGGGAGAACTCCCCTAATCAGCGCCGTCACAGAAGGCCATTTGGAGGCAGCCCGGTTGCTGCTCAAGAACGGCGCCGATCCCAATGCGCAAGCATGGAATCAAGACACGGCCCTCATCTGCGCTGCTCGCCATGGACATGATCAGCTTGCCGGTTTATTGATTCAGTCTGGGGCAGATATACACATGCGCGGCTATATGGGTTTGACCTCGCTTATGTGGTGTTGCCTGTCCGGCCGTACGGTATTAGCAAAACTGCTGCTAGACCGCGGAGCCCGAATGGACGATGAGAGCGAGGAAGGCAGGGCCGCCTTCACATGGGCAGCAGAGGAAGGGCACTGGGGGGTAGTCACGCTTCTGTTGGATCGGCATGCCGATGTAGACCTCAAGGATAGGCGGCACGGGGTGACGGCTCTCATCCAGGCTGCAAGACAGGGCATCTCGAAAGCTGTTGAACTGCTCCTGGCGAGAGGCGCACGTATCCAGGGAAAAGACCTGAACGGACGAACAGCGCTCCATTGGGCGTGTCTGGAAGGCAGATCCCAAGTGGTAGAACTTCTGCTGGAGCGAGGAGCGGACGTCGACGATCCTGATGAGGGGGGAGACACGCCACTTCACTGGGCAGCGTTTAAAGGATGCGAAGAGATCGTTCGCATGCTGCTCTCCGCGGGCGCTTCCCCCGACATGAAGAACCTGCAAGGCGATACTGCGCGAGACGTTGCTGCTAGAATTGGCCACACCACGATCATAGATGTCCTTGAGTCCTGGGAGCACCGTGCTTAACAGGTGAAATCGATTAGATGTTGAGCTATTCGCAGGGGCAAGGCTATACCTGCGCTAGTTGTAGGTCCCGGAGTTCTTCACCAAATGACACAGCGTGATAATCGTCGGCAGAGGACGTTCTCTTGTGATTAAGATTGGCTGGCTTGCGTGGAACTTACAGGAATTGCCAAAATTCTTATCCCATTTACGAGATTAGTTCCGTCCCCCCGGACTTGAGGGGTCCAGACGCTGGATTCCTGCCTTCGCAGGAATGACGAGGAAACGGACATTATTTTTGGCAACTGCTATAAGCGGCAATTCGATGGTCACACCAAGCCAAATTCTCTTGGCAATGAGACGGAATGTTAACGAGCGAAGAATTAGGCAGGCATGGGATGGAATCCAACAGGACAAAATGTCATCAAGTGCCGGAAATGCTGCGCCGGGGCTCTTTCCTAATTATGAGAGGCACTCGGAACTCTGATTTAATTGGTGCGCCCGATACGATTCGAACGTACGGCCTCAACATCCGGAGTGTTGCGCTCTATCCAACTGAGCTACGGGCGCATGAGACAAATCTAGTCCATCGCGCGATGCATGTCAATTTTTTCCGTTATTAGGTGACAACCAACTTTCGTCTGTTGTCCCGAGTAACTGAAAGGATGCTCACATTCGTACGAGTGTTGTTAACTTCTACCGCAAGTCCGTGATGTGGCAGCTCCTTCTTCGTTCAGGTAAGGGCAAGGGTTACGACATGGCTTGAGGAGATTATTCTCGAGTCGACAACAACGCCGATAATAGTCCTTCATTTGGAATGCCTGCGGACTCGAGTGAATGATCCAATGTGCAAGAAACGCTTGGCCCGAAAAGGGTCGACAGGCCCCACATCAGCCGATAGCACCACGGCCGCGGTCCCTGCCACATTGGGTTTATGCCGGGGCAAAGTTCTACTCGGTCTTTGAATGCCGGTCAGTATTTGCTGCAACATGGTTTGGGCGCATTTCCTCTTCCGTCAGGGTTTGAAACGCGTCTGGATGCTTGAGGTCGAAGTCGGTAACGTGTTGCCTGTAATCAGGATCAAATCCTTCTCTCCGTATTGTCTGAATGAGGTCCCCGAATTCACTTGTGGCCTTGACCATGGTGGACTCAGCCCTGCGAGCCAGAGGATAATCTGCAACGATCTTGGCCCCTCGCGAGCACGTTTCCTCATCTCTCCCGTCACTGTAATACTGTGAAAGAACAAGAATTCTTGTTCCCAGGTACACAGCTTCTTCCAGGTCGTGAGTAACGAAAAAGACTGTCATGTCGAACTCTTCCCACAGCTGAAGCACGAAAACCTGCATGCGCTCTCTGGTCCCTGGATCAAGGGCCCCAAAGGGCTCATCCATGAGTATTATTCGTGGCTTCATAATGAGCGCCTGAGCTATGGCAACGCGCTGCTGCATGCCTCCTGACAGTTCATGGGGATATTTCTGGTAATGCTCAGCAAGGTCCACCTTTTCCAGGTAATAGACAGCTTCCTCTTGAATCCTTTTTCGGTGCAAAATTCTGTCGGGCAAACCGGTAGTGAAGTTCTTACCAAGCATCACATTCTCTAAAACAGAGAGATGCGGAAACAGAGAATACTTTTGATATACGATGCCTCGCTGAGGATCGGGATAGCCAACTGGGTTGCCGTCTACATAAATCTCTCCACGGGTGGCCCGCTCCTGGCCCAGTATTAGCCTGAGCAGCGTGGACTTTCCACACCCGCTGGGTCCCACGACAGTGCACAGTTCCCCGGCCGCTACCGACAAATCTATATTGTCCAGGACGACCTTTTCACCGTAGGCTTTGTACACATCCGTCATCAGCAATAAATTGTTGTGTGGAATCTTGTTAGTCATCCTGAGCCCCAATCATTGAGACGCCACGTACCAACGGTATTTCCAATTGACTACCAGCCGCAGTGCCGTGTCCATGAGCAACCCGATCAGAGTAATCCAAAGGACGTAAGGGATAATAATGTCCATGGCTAAATAGCGTCTGACGAGAAATATGCGGTAGCCCAGTCCGTCTGTGGATGCAATGGCTTCGGATGCTATCAGGAACAGCCAAGCCCCTCCAAGGCAGAGTCGCACAGTAATCAAAAGCCTGGGCATTATCTGCGGGAGTACCACTTGCCACAAAACCTGAAACTGAGATGCTCCCAGAGTCAGTGCCTTGACAATTTGTTCCCTGGGCAACTGGCGAGTCTCTTCATGAATGTCACGAGTGATCACAAACAGCGATCCGATGAAGATCAACACGATCTTTCCTACTTCTCCGACTCCGAATACGATAAACAGGATAGGTAGTATGGCGAGAGGTGGAATGATCGATAGGAACCTCACCACCGGGTGCAAGGTACTGTTCATCCCTGGGAACAGGCCCATAGTCATTCCCAGAAACAGGCCCACGATCGCCGCGGCCCCTAATCCTATGACTATGCGTCTTAAGCTGGAAAGGGTGTCGGCCAACATTAGATACCGGCCGGTCCGTTTGTCCTTCGTGAGCGCCATCTCCCCGACGGCTTCCACCATTTTGGATACAGATGGGGTGAGCTTGTCGCTTGGATTGGCCTCCAGCCGGACATGAGAAGCGATCAGGTACGCAGTCACTATAACTGCAAAAGGCAATAACGCGAGAATAAGACGCAGCAACTTCGTAGGCTCAGCATGCACCCCCCAAAATCTCGGTATTTTACCCACTCTTCACTCCTTCGGGATCTGCCGACTCCTCCTTTTACCCCATGTGCCTGTTCAATATGAACCGTCGCAACGGCAAGCCCATGCGATGGAGGTTTGCGTACATCCAGTTTCTGTCAAGCAAAGAGAAGTCGATTGCGTTGCCGGCAGCTCAGTTCGCTGAGATGGTCGAAACGCTGCCGGTTTCTATAACTTGTTCTCTGTTGCCATTCGCATGTACGTGCTATCGAAGCGCAATTTCACGTTATTCTTGTCGCCCATTACTGATTTGTCGGGAAATTGAATCCCGACATGGTCCTTCGACTTGGCCCCTTGTCCGAAGAGGCCGTGATCGAAGCAGAAATTACGGACGTAATCCATGGTCTTCTGAAGCTCCGGTCCCTCGGCAAACTTCGCTGCCTCTGCCGCATCGTAGAACATTCTAGTGGTGCGTAGCTGGGCACGAAACTCGGCCTCTGTCCCACCGGCAAATTTGGCCATGTATTGGATCGCCTCCTTGCCTTCCTTTCCTTGGCTGGACATTAGTTTCATCGTTTCAAACCATGCGCCAACTAGAGCCTTTTTCAGCTTGTCCGAAACATTTGTGCGCACGACCATGAGGTCGATTATCTCTCCTGGAATTCCGCTGGAGTCGAATACCAGATTTGCTCCCTTGACATTCCGACACTGCATGAGGGGAGGATTCCAAGTAACTGCGACTCCGTTGGGGTCTGATGCAAAAATCGCTGCGATATCCGAGTCCGAGGTGTTGACCAGCGTGAGATCGCGCTCGCTCATTTGCTCAATTGAAAGCGCACGGGCGAGCAAATAGTGAGAAACCGACAACTCCACGAGCTTCACTTCTCTGCCCTTGAGATCGCTTACCTTGGAACCGTTTTTCATGACTATTCCATCGTTGCCATTGGAAAAATCACCTACAATCAAGGCGGTGGAGTCCACGCCGCCGACTCCAGGGATGGTCAGGGCGTCCATGTTGGTCATGGAGCAGCCGTCAAACCTGCCACCCGTGTACAGATTGATCGATTCCATGTAATCGTTGATGAGAACAAGATCGATCGTGATCCCGAACTTGTCACTCCATTTTTTTAGTATTCCTTTTTCACTTGCCAATTGCCAAGGTTCCCAGCCTGTGTAGTGGGACCAAGCGATTCGGAATGGTGGCTCGGCCGTGGCTAAACTTGCGGTGCCGAGTATGACTGCCATTAGCACGACTAATACGATCGATCGTTTCATTTAAGAACCCCTTTCCCACGCGGAGACTGCTTCTGTCCCGCATTCCACACAATTTATCGGTTTACGTTTCATCTCGCTGACGAATACGTTGTGCAAGCTCCAAGAGTTTTTGCCCCGAAGTCTCGGGTGTTATTTCGGCAAACCTTTCCAGGGGCGGAGATGCCGATATTGCCATGATAACTTGCTGCAGTTGCGTTATAGCCTCTTCGTTCGTAGACAAGAGGTTATCGGCAATCTGTAGTTGCTCGGTATACAAATCCTTTCTTTTTTCGAGCGTCTCCTTCTCCCTCAAGTCTGCTCCTGACGGCTTCTTAAGGTCTTTCAGAAAGCTCATCCTTCTTTCTAAATACTCTAAGTCTAAAGTCGAGACTGCGCTCAATGCGGTCACTACGTCCGTAAGGTTGTCCAGAATGCTCAAGTATACCTGTTCAGCTGCGAACGAAGCCCCCGCTGTCAGTTCCACATTACCCATAGACTCCTCGAGGAGTTCCTGGAGTCTGTCATACTTTGATCGAACCTGTTTGAACTGATCCATACCTTGGGCAGCGTAAGCGGCACAAGCCTCGACCTGCGCACACTCGGCCAGCTTCTGTCCAATGGATATAAGTCGGTTCAGTTGCTCCTTGGCGAGTTGCTCCTTGATCCTCCTGGAGTACGCCTCGGCAATCGCCTTGTCTCTAAAAAAGCAGTTGACTATCAGGCTGCCGGTTCCGAGCATGAACATCCCTACAGAAAACATCAGAGAGGCAGGCGATGCAAATAGAATTCCCGCGAGTCCGCCTAGCACGCCCAGTACAGCAGGATACAATGTCGCAGGATGGGTAACGGCCTCATTTCGGACGATTTTTCGAAACGCCTTGTCCGAAGTATTCTCTACTTGCGGCAGCTCGGGAGATCCTGCATTCATTCTGCGTGACTTCAGATCGTATTTTCCTGGCCCTGCGATAAGCGACAACCTTTCACTGGTCTCGCGAGGGTGTGTTGTGGATGTTCTTGGGGAACAGCCGTCAGACCGAGTTCACACTCGGTCGTCAAGCCAGCGCAATTGCGTTCAGTACTCCTCCCGGACCAGGGATATCTCTACCCGTGGGAGCCTGTATTCCCAGGCCCTGAGCGATTCTTCCGGTCTTCTTGGAAATGGGCGGGTGCCCCCGAAGCCTGTGGCTCGCAGTCTGTTCTGGTCCATCCTATGCGTAACGACCAAGTACTTTGCCACAGCCTCGGCCCTATCTTGGGAGAGCCTTTTGTTCTCGTCCGGATCACCGGTAGTAGCAGTGTGGCCTTTGATTATCACCCGAAAATTGGGATAGTGGCCCAGCAGGTCTGCTGCACGATCAATGGTTTCCTTGGCAATGGAGTCCAAATGACTCGCACCTTGCTGGAACATTACTGGCTCCACTTTCAGAGTTCCCACCTCCTTGAGCCTGTCCCAGGCCGATTCGTTCAGGGCTGCGAAGCGTGTATCCGTTTGGCCTTGGATGTCTGGAAGTGAAGACCCCGTTCTGGCAGTTGTGAAACCTGAAACCCCTTTGACAAAAAGGTCTTGCAGGAATGTGCTATTGATTAGTCTATAGGCGTCGTTGTCGGGGATAGGGCTTGAAGAGAAGTCCCCGGCGTTAATGAGTGTCTTCACCGTGGACTCAAGAGCGCTGACGAGGCCATCCTCTCCCGAGGTGTCAGGTCCGGAAATCCCGAACCATTTCTCGCAGTTTTCGGCCAGATTTACCCATCTGACACCTTTTACCATGGACTCCACCGAATCTTCTGGAAGACCTGTTTCGGATTTCAAGTGTTCTCGCAGGAGCGCCGGTTTGTCGCGGTATTCTTTGAGCACGCTGAAATACGCGGAAAGAAAGACTTTGATAACCTCCGGATTTTTCAGTGCAAGCTTTTTGTTTACCAGCAGGATATCGACGATGAGCTTTTGAGTGTCCTCAGTCCCGAGGATCTTGGTTATACCGCTCTGAGCAAGGGCTCGAGACACATCCGGTTCCCAAAGGACTGCCACGTCCGCCTTTCCTGCCAAAAGTCTAGTCAGGGCCTCCGAGGAGCCTTGAGTCTCGATTCGCAAAGG
Organism: Desulfomonile tiedjei; assembly: GCA_016212935.1. Taxonomy (GTDB): domain Bacteria; phylum Desulfobacterota; class Desulfomonilia; order Desulfomonilales; family Desulfomonilaceae; genus Desulfomonile; species Desulfomonile tiedjei_A. The sequence continues at coordinate 9,585 of JACRDE010000136.1, forward strand.
GCCTGCGGCTGGCAGGAGCTCAGGGAGGTTGAAGTGGTGAGCGGCAGCTTTGAGCAGGTAGTGACTAGGACTATCCGGCGTGAATGCCACTGTGATATTCGCGCGGTTTCTCAGCTGGTCGAGGCTCGCCACTTTTTCTTTTCGGGCGAGAATAGCGTCCCCTCCCTTTGACTCGTCGATCACCATGATGACTATGCCCGGCACCCCAAAAGATGCCGTGTTGACAACGAGCGAGTCCACGGTGGCCACCGCGAATTCAATATCGTTGTCACGAAGTCGTTTCATGCGTTGGGCATAATTTGCTCCATCATCCTCGCATACGAGTGACCAGCCGGCTCTCCGCAACTCCTTCCTCATCTCAGGAGATCGGAAGATAAAATAGCCAATCCAGTTGTCCAGAGCGACGGTAATCTTGCCTTTGATGTGCTGAGCATCCGTGGCCGTTTTCTTCTGGAGGTCCTGGAACCAGGGCATGAAGTACCACACGGCCGTTATCCCGACCACCCCGAGCAACAGGAGAAGTAACGCGCCGACAACCCTTCTGTTCATACGCGACCTCCAGGAGACTGTGGCGTACCAAATCTATTTTGTAAACCGGGTCACGTCGAAAGACTCGGCTTCAGCGAGAACCTCATGCAAGCCTTGGCGGAGGGCTTCGGGGTTGTGAGCGGTTCGGTAAAAGGTTCGGCCTTTTTGATTCAGGGCGTGATCGTCACCGATGCAGAAGCCTATTGTGTAGATGATTATGGGACTTTTCGCGAGTATTCCCCTGACTCGGTCCTGTAGTACTTTCAGGTCTGTGGCTTGACCGTCAGTAACGGCCACAATGACGTACTCCCCGTAGCCGAGCTGGCGTTTGCCCTGCTTGGTGAGCATCTCGTCGGCGAGTCTGAAGGATTCTCCGAGAGGTGTTCCTCCCCCGGGACGAATCTTCTTCACTATTTTGGCGAACTCTTCTCTGCTGCGATTGTCAAGGTTCAATTGCGACCAGCCTTCCTGATGGAAGGCTATAAACCCTATATTGGCGTCCTCGGGCACACTTTTGGACCATTCCAGCACTGCCTTTTTTGCCACATCACACTTGTTGACCGAAGGATCTGAGCTTCCTGTGCAGGTGGATTCCCCCATGCTGCCCGAACCGTCGAAGATGAGGATGAAATTTTTCGCTGTGAGCTTGTCGGCCAGTTCTTGCTCTTGCCCATCTTTCGCGAAGAATGGCCACGGAGATTTCTCCGGGACGATCGGCTTGTCCTGGGCTTGAGTAGATAGAGGCGGCTTTTTGGATTCTGTACCCGTTTGTTGGCATGAAGCCAGCAAAGGTATTGTGAGAATCACTGCAGCGATCAGGCTGAATAAAACCGATTTTCTCATGGCTCACCTCCGCATCCTATTCTAGAGGAGTGAAGACGGATGTTTCAGCTTCCACTTGAATGATTCGGAATGTGACTCTCATGTTGGAAAGCCATTCCTCCTTGGTCTTAGGGGCGCATGGCTCGTTTCCGCACATGCCGGACTTGGGTTGACGAATTCCGTGGCCTACCACGGTGAACTGGCTGGGATCCAATGAAACGTGTTTCGTCTTGGCCCAATCCATTGCACTGTCTCGAACGCTTATTGACCGCGTGAGGCTGAGATTCTTTGCAGCTTGTTCGATTCGCTTGAGTTCGACTTCAGTCGCGCCCTTCTTTTTTCTGCCCAGGTAGCCAGAGGGATCACTGTGGCCTTCGACAATGATGATAGCTCCCCCAAAGGTGGAAGCCAGTTGGACCACCTTCTCGAAATCGTCAGCGTATGTTTCCGCAGCGAATGTGTTTTGGTTCGGACTGAAATAGATTTCGAATGAGAAGAGCTCCCCTTCTTCCAGAGCGCCCATGGCCCGCCGTCTTTCAACAACTTTGGCAACATCTTCAGGTTTGAACTTCGGGGCCTGGACGGCTTCAATCCCCTTCAAACCTGGACGAAACACGTTGTAATCCCATACGGCATGCTGAAGTGGAGTCTTCTTGGCCATCAGTCCGATACTCACGAGCGTTGACTGGATCTCCTCTGTCAATCTCGCGAAACTCCTGGGCCAATCAGGATCTCCGAAAAACTTGACGTTTCCTGGAAATCCGACGTATTCACAGTCGGCGTAAAGCGCTTCCGCGTCTGGAATGGCTTGCGGGCTGTCGAAAAGGATTTGAGCCGATGCCGTTACTGTATCTTTGAACTCCGATTTACGTTGGTCTTTGTTAGCAAACAATTCCTTTGTCTGCTGCTCAGCCAGAAACAGACCGTGCACAAATGCCTGAACCTTGTCTCTGTGGGCATCAAAATAATCCGAGCGGACTGCGTAAACATCTGCAATGATTCTGTTGGCAGTTTTGGTTGACAATAGGATCCTGGCCCCTTTGATCGAACCCTCAGCCCCAGTACCCACTGTGCCGCCGGATGTCAGCATCAGGCCGTCCGGAATTATCACAAAAGCAGCGTCCACGTTCTCCTTCTGAAAGGCCGTGGCCGGTGTTTTGTCAGTGCCGGTGAGGTCGTCGGTCCACCGGATTGTCACGTCCTTTGCGGACAACCCTGCACCCTTGAGCAGGGTTCCCAGATAGTCCACATGGGGGCCGTAGGCCTGAACCGCGATGGTCTTTCCTTTAAGATCCTTGACCGTCTTGATGCCCCCTTTAACAACAAGGCAGTCCCCGCCTGCCGACCATGTCATCTGGTAAATCACGATCGGGGTTGTCCTTGGGTCGCGGGAGAGAACCTCCGCCGCCATATTTATCATTCCCATAGTTCCCCGAAGGTAAGGCGTCTCACCCCGGATAAACATTTCGACCTGCTTCTTAAAGTCGTCCATACGAACTAGCTCAAATTTCAAGCCGCTAGTCCCGAAGACGCTGTTCTTGCTGGTGGTTCTGGAGTTCCCGTTTGCGAGAATTGTAGCTACATCCCCACCCCATGTAATTATGGGAACCTTTGTTTCTGTGGCACCGCTGATACTGCCCACCTGAGCGTGGGTCGCCTCAGTCATTGGGGCAGATTTCGCTGCTACACAAGACTCCCTGGGAATACCAGGCGCAAGCACCAGGACCGTCATGATCACAAGGAATGATAACGAGACGGGAATTCTCATTTAGCGGCTCCTCCTTGCTGGTGAGATTCTAGGTCGGGTGGGGCGACTCCACTTATAGCCGTTGCCAAAAGAAAAGTCCTGAATTCCGTTGCCATGACATGCGAAAAAACCCCCTGACCTCATGAGTGCTAGCTTAGCAGCGTGCACCCCCCCTCTATCAAAGGGGGGCAGGGGGGTTTTCGATTCGAATAAGGCTTTTGGCGCACGCTATAACGGGCGAACTCCTCCATGCCCGATAATGGCTCGCATGATTGGCTTCGAGCCTTCGGTGAAGGCTTTGGGCGCTAATCGTGCCACCTGATCGAATTCATTTCTATGGGAAAGAGTATGCACGACACCATCGCTTTGTCTCAGGACGGTGGTCATGGTTAGCTTGCCTCACTTCAACTCAATTCGATCATAACACGATCGGAAAGTGCTGCCAAAGTTTAAGCTGAAGTTCCCGTGGGGTGTAGACTAACCTGCTGTCTTTACGTCCAAATTCTTTGAATTCAGCCTTGTTGGTTACTATAGTGGCGCACTGTGAAAATAGGTCCATGCGAGAGATGTTCTCAGTGACGCTGGAATCGGCCAGAGCAGTGAATCCTCAAAGGATGAGAGCGTCCTTAGACACTCTTATGACCATGAGTACGGGGACTAGTATGGCAGGGGGGTGTCATCAGGAACATGGACTTGGCGGCAGCCGTAATCGCTGGCATCACCACGAGGGGGAGCATGACGACCATGGCCACGAGCACGGAATTTATGATCGGTTGTGGGACGCAGCGACGTTAGGGTGATTTCCCCAGTGACTTCGGACGCGGGCAATTTCCCAAGGAAGGTGACTTGACAAATAGGTGTTACAAAGTAATAATAAGCTCACCTGCAGATCTATCAATCCTTGGGGAGAACCTGCCCGTGAAAAAAGAAAAGCTCGATATAATCACATTCAAGGTCCCTGAATCGCTAAAAGACGCTATGAAAGGGATTCCCAATAGATCGGAGTTCATTCGGGCAGCTGTGGTCGCTGCCCTCGACAGCATCTGTCCTCTATGCAAAGGGACCGGCGTAATCATGCCCAACCAGCGGCCTCACTGGGACCTGTTCGTAACTGACCATCATTTCGAAGAATGTGCGACCTGCAATGCGGTTCACGTGGTCTGTGAGCGGAGCGCACGTGAAACGGGACATGTTCATAAGACCGACTGAAAATGCAAGAACGATTCTGACCTATCCGGTTTTGAGGGGGTACGATTCGATGTGGAAGCGCTCTGGTACGCTGATATTTTCATTATTACTGCTTATTATTTGGGGTAGTTTGTCGGCAGGTGCCGAGGTCAAATCTTCGGGTAAAATAAAGGCTTTCGTTAGCATTCTGCCCATGACCTATTTCGTGGAACGCGTGGGCGGCCCCAACGTGGAAGTGAACGTGCTCGTCGGGCCTGGACAAGATCCTCATACCTTCGAGCCCACTCCCAAACTTATGGCCAAGTTGGCTGACTCTCAAATCCTCTTCAAAATAGGGTTCCCATTTGAAGAGACGATCATCAAGAAGGTAGGATCAACATTCAAGAACCTGCAGGTGATTGACCTCCAGCAAGGAATAAAACTCAGAGCCATGACTGAGGAAGAAGTCGAGGCCGAGGAGGCTGAGCATGGCCACGAACATAGCAAAGATGGAGAGAAACACGAGCACTCTCACGAAGCTGGGGACATGGACCAGCACACGTGGCTCGATCCCAGACTAGCTAAGATTCAAGCCAGAACCATAGCGGACACCTTGATCCGAATCGACCCCGGCCGTAAGGACCAGTACGAAAAGAACCTGAAAGACTTGCAGACCGATCTGGATGCAATTCACGAACAATTGACAAAATCTTTGGCCCCGGTTAAAGGCAAGAGCTTCTTCGTGTTCCATCCCGCGTACGGCTATTTCGGGGACGCGTACGGATTGAAACAGATTGCCGTGCAACTTGGCGGAAAAGAGCCTACTGCGAGACAACTTGCCAGATTGATCGAACTGGCCAAGGAGGCCGGGGTCAGGGTCATCTTCGTGCAGCCTCAGTTTTCGCAGAAAAGCGCAGAAGCTTTATCCAAAGCTATTGGGGGAGCGGTGGTTCCGCTTGATGATCTGGCTCCCGATTATCTCAAAAATTTGAAGGAGATGGCTGCCAAGCTCGATTCGGCGCTCCATTCCCGGAAAAAGTAAGAGGCTGAGACAGGCGCATACTATGAATCAAAATGATGTCCCCGTAATTGTGATCAAGGACTTGTCGTTTTCCTATGACGGCCATCCCGTGTTGGAAGACGTGAACCTCTCAATCCCTAAAGGTGATTTTGTCTCAGTAGTAGGACCCAACGGCGGAGGGAAAACCACCCTGTTGAAGCTTATATTAGGTTTGCTGCGACCTTCGCGGGGCCAGGTCCAGGTCTTTGGAGTGACTCCCGAAGAAGCAAGGTCGCGCATCGGATATATGCCCCAGCATTCACAATTGGATCCGCAATTTCCTGCAACAGTTCTGGATGTAGCTCTCATGGGGCGTCTCGGTCACGGTAGGCCGTTCGGCCGCTATTCCCGAAAAGATAAAGAGATAGTGTGGCGGGCCCTGGAGCAGGTGGGCCTGCATGATCTGCGGAAGAAGGCTTTCTCGTCAATTTCCGGTGGTCAGCGTCAGAGACTGTTCATAGCCCGCGCACTGGCTTGTGAGCCCGATCTTTTGCTCTTGGACGAGCCCACAGCCAATCTGGATATGGTCATGGAAGGTGACCTGTACGAGCTGCTTCACACCCTGAACCAATGGCTGACGGTTGTGATGGTTTCCCACGATCTTGGATTTGTCTCCAGGGTTGTCAAAAACGTGATCTGCGTCAAGCGGAAGGTTCTGATGCACGCGACCAGTGAAATCACAGGTGAGATTATCAACGAAATCTACGGCTCGCCAATGAGAATGGTCAGACACAACGGAGAAGGGAGCTGCAATTGCTTCAGTTCCTGACCGATTTACAACACTACACTTTTCTGCAAAACGCACTTTTGACAGGAATTCTTGCCAGCGTGGCCTGCGGCATTATCGGGACCTATATCGTTGTTCGGCGAATTTCGTACATCGCCGACGGCATTGCCCACACAGTTCTAGGCGGCATGGGAGCGGCCCTGTACCTTCACAAAGTGTATCATTGGCATGGCATTTTACCCATCCACGGTGCCCTGGTGTCAGCAATAATTGCCGCAATCATCATAGGGTTGGTGAGTCTCCGGGCAAAGCAAAGGGAGGACACTGTCATCAGCGCACTTTGGGCCGTGGGCATGGCGGTGGGCATAGTTTTTATTGCCAGGACACCCGGCTATAGCGAAGACTTGATGGGTTACTTGTTCGGCAACATCCTCATGGTGTCGAGTAACGACCTGTGGATGCTGGCTGGGCTGGATGCTCTCATAGTGGCGTTGGGGCTACTGTTTTACAACCAGTTCGTGGCAGTGTGTTTCGACCAGGAGTTCGCTCGTCTACGGGGTATCAACGTGGAGGCGTTTTATCTGCTGTTACTGGGGCTGGCTGCACTAACCGTAGTGGTCCTTGCAACCGTTGTTGGAATTGTTATGGTAATCGCATTGTTGACGCTGCCTGTGGGCATTGCCGCATTGTATTCGTCTGCAGTGTGGCGCATGATGGCGATCTCAACTATCCTATGCGCTGTCTTTACCACATCGGGTTTGGCGTTGAGCTATGGTCCCGACTATCCGGCCGGGGCCACAACCATCATTATAGCTGGTGCAGCCTACCTCTGCACGACAACCTTCAAATGGGCACTAAGTCGCGGCAGATCGTGATGACTATGCCTATTCGGGCGGGTAGTACTTGACAATCGCAGAGGTTGCCCTTTCAGGAAAACCTGTTCCGCAGTTCTCTCAATATCCAGCCACATGAATGGCAGAAGTATATAGCATGACAAATCACTTGGGTCCGAGTCTCTTCTGGAGGTTCTGAGCCGCTATCTCATGACCGAAGATCGTATAATGGTCCCAGAACACGAGCTTGCCCGATTCCTTTTGAGCTCCAGCCAGTGAGTCGACAAGAGAAATGAAAGCGATTCTATTATCCTCGCAAAAGCGAGCTGTGCGCTCTACGGATCGTTTCGGATCCCAATTGATGCCGTGATGGCCGGGGCCCATACTCTTCAACGCTGCGATGGTCGCTTCCCGGTCGATTAAGTGCTTCACTTCAAGTTCCGATCCAAGATAAGTCAGCGCAAACTGTATCCCGCGCGCAGCGCAATAATCACGAGATTCCCTTATGAGTGAGAGGCTCCTAGCCCATGCCAGTTCAATCTGAGGCAGATCGTCCGCGGACCACTGCAGCAATTCGGGAGAAACCGCTATCCGACTTTGGCGAAACTCGGCGTAGCGCCTTACGACGAACGCTGGCAGGAGATAGTTGTGTCGAAGCAACCCCCGTAAGACTGGGGCCACTTGCCCCAGAAAGAGAACTCGCTCTTGATTCAAGACCGGGTCGTCGTCACAGAAGTCGTTGCTGCAGAGGGTTATTACAACCATGTCCGGATGATACAGCGTCGCTAACGTCTTGAGGACATTAAGGTTCTCTCGTTGCCCTGCGCCGGAGTTTCCGAGGGCGATCACTTCGAATCGAAGTGCCTGCCCGGGGGAGCTCTGGGCGCCGAGGTTTAGATGTGCCTCCAAGAGCTTGTGAAATGCGGCAGCAAGGGGAACCTGTATAGCTTCGACGTACGAATCCCCTATGAAAACGATTCGGTAGACGCCGGTGGGCTTTTCTCGAAGATGATCGTCATCAAAATACCCCTCTGAATTCCAGCAAACTATGTTCAGGTAAGTGAAGCGTTCGTTGGGATCGTAACCGAAGTACTCGAATTTCTTATACGGCTCATGCCACCCGCTCGAATCCGGTCCGGTGCCTTCGGCACAGAGTGAGCGGCTGGGCCTTTTCTGTTCGCTGTTGTTATAAACCCTCGATGCCGCCCCGCTCTTCGAGCTCAAAGAATTCTGGGTCCGTTGCGAGAGGTCCCGGACCTGGGAGTACTCCAGGGGCAACAATGCTGGGAAAAGCACTTCCATCACCAACAGAGTGGCCAGAAGACTTACCAGACAAAGTGCCGCGGATTTGGCATACGACAGAGCTCCTCTCACAGCTTGGCCCCGAGCAGGGACGAAAAGAATTCCCACATTCGCTGCAATGACAACAAGCAGAATCAGATAACCGCGATAAGTGTTGGCGTAAAGCACCAGGAACAATGCCAGGCTGAGTAGCAGGGTGCATGCCACGCCGACTACTTTTGCTATGAGGCTTCCGAATCTTATATCGCGTGAGTCCACGGGTTTCTACCTTCTTGCACCTAATGCCGGCTTCTGCTTTGAGAGGCGGCCCTCTTGAAACTAACAAACCGTCTAGCAGCGTCCCGGAAGACCGAGATTTACGTTTATCACCGCAACGGAGAAAGAGGGGCTGTTGTCCGCCGCTCTAGCAGGCAAACCTACTCCTTGGGATGCGAGTCACTCTGGAGTTTCCGAGATCTAAGGCTGCTCAAAAGGTAGAGGCCGCCGGGAATCCCCCACAAGAGCGCCCAGAAAAAAAACAGGACCCGATATGTCAGCGTCGCACATACAGCTCGCGGTCCATCAAGGCCGAAAAGCTGCGGTATGGCGATGGTGATCGTGTCAAATACGCCGAGCGATCCAGGTACCACCGGTACGAGATTGGCCAGATTCCCCAGTGTTGAAGTGATCAAAACGGCGTCCACGGAAAGAGCTTTCCCGAGTCCCTGATATATGAAGTAAAAGGCCCCGGTGAGGCTCAAGGGGGTCAACGCAAGCAGCAGAGTTAACCGAAGTAACAACGGACGACGGCGAGTCAGGAAGTGCCAGGAGTTCGCAGCTTCGAATATCGGCCTGAGCCAGCCGCGGTCTTTCGCGATCAATAGAGGGGGAAACACGGTGAGGTAGCAACATAGAGCGAAGAGACATGCCACAAGAATGCTAAGGGCCGGCTGAAGCATCCCGTATCGGACGTAAAGTACCATAAAGCCTACAAGAGCATAGGCCGTATTTACAAGTACCGTGAGCAGCGCCGTCCCGGCATACACAACACCAAAAGCACCGAAATTGAATTCATGGACTCTCTTGAGATAAAGCGCCATGGCCCCTGTTCCTCCTCGCATGGGGATCACCAGATTGCCAAGGCACATACTCCCCGTCAGAGCCATCAGCTCGGTGTATCGCAGGCACACGCCGTAGTGTCTCAGAAACAGATCGAGCTGGAGCGCTCCTACCCCAAAGTTCAGGAGAATCAGAAGGCCAGCAACTCCCAAGTCGGGCAGCGAAACCGTTGCAATGAATGCGAACTCCTGAATATGGGAATAGACGTAGTTTCCGCAAAGCACCAAAAAGATCAACATCACTGAATATCCGGCAACCATGGCCCAACTGGATCGAGCTACCGAATGCCTCGCGAGATCGCCGGTCTTGTCAGTCAAAGCGTTATCAGCCATTCGGGTTCACCCTACATAGACCGCCGACAGCTTCTACTTCCACGAAGCGTCGCTCGGGCTGCTTCCAGCACGCACTCGAAGATCCCCTCGAAATCTTCGACTGTTGCTTCCCAACTCAAAGCCTTGCATCGAAGACTTTCAAGAGCCGCTCGACTCATCCTCGATCTCAAGTCCTTATCGTCAATCAATTGTTTCAAGCAGTGCCGGAGCTGTGCCACATCACCGGGAGTAAACAGCAGGCCCGTCTTTCCGTCATCAACCAGTTCCGGAATACCTCCCACCCGTGTAGCCACCACAGGCAGGCCAGAGGCCATAGCCTCCTTGACGACATTTGGTTTGCCCTCCGTGTAGCTCGGCAAAATGAGTACATCGGAATTGGCCATGATGTCAGCCACATCTCGTTGCGGCCTCTGTCCCATCCACTCAACCTGATCGGACAAACCCAGTTCATTACACTCTTCCACGAGTCGATCACGCATGACTCCGTCTCCAAGCACTACTAGCTTAACGTGCTTAAACGACGGATCTGCAAGCGCCCTAATGAGATCTTGCAGCCCTTTCTTTTGAATTAGTGCGCCCACAAAGACGGCCTGGATCGAATCGCTCCTATTCGGCCTGGAAGTCGGAGGACGGAACAGCTCCGCGTCCACGCCAAAGCGGGGCACACGCAGCTTCGCTGGGGCTATCCCCACCGCGGCCAGGACGTTGCGCAACTCCTCGCTGACAGGAGCCACCACACCAGCACGCGAGGAGACCCACAGCGTAAGTGCTCTCCATAGAACCCGATCGCGCGCGAGATATCCGTCGTCGCCCCGAAAGGAGACCACCATAGGCTTGCCAGTCAACATGTTCGTGATCGCCCCAATAATGCCGGCTCCCAGCCAGTTCGCGTAAACTATATCGAATCTGCGTACCTCGAATAGAGTGTGCAGGAGAAAAAAGAACATCATTGGGAAGAGTTGAATCCTTGCCAACCAGCTCTGGGAAAGGTTTTCGGGTATCCCCCCCAATCCCTTGGTGAGCCGCAAGAAGGAGCGTGGCCTAAAGTACCCGAACCTCACGGTATCAATCCCGTTTACCACCCGTCGCCCGAAAAAACTCCCGTCAGATGGGCAAACAACTCCGACATGGTGTCCCTTCTTCCTGAACTCTATGGCGAGTCGCTCGATGAAAACACCTGACGGATCTCCTTCGCAGGATGGATAGCAGGTAGTCAAGAGCAATATCCTCGGCCTCAACATATTGAATTCCTTTCAGAGAGCGTGTGTCAGCCCCGCTTCCAAAACCCGTGTGGAGGCAATATAGAGTGAGGCACAGCTCCTTTCTGTAGTTTTCCTGTTATAGCATTACGTTAATCGATTGACCCTGTAAACTGGCTTCAGGTACTAGTAACTTTAGCCTTATATTAAGCCTCAATCAAAGAAGTAAAATCGGGGAAACCCTTCTTGTAAGAAGTGTTTCCCCGATTTTACATATTTGAAAGCGAATTCGTATTAGGCACATAACAAACCTCGGCATACTGCTCAACTCTGGCTCCGATCTCCGAGGTTTTTTGATTTTTTCTTGATCCGCGATCAGGGCAGATAGCCTGCGCCATAATCATGGATGCAGCTTACGAATCCTTCTGAACATCGGCCTTGCTTTTCAGCCGAACCATCAACCACTGTTGGGTACTGTCCTTTCCGAAATGCACAAGTGCCGGGGCTTCGTCTTTCGTGAGGTTATATAAGCCAGTATCGAACACGGTGTCTTTGTTGTCTCCAATGGTCCAGGCGGCTCGCTGGGTCTTCTTATTCACAGCGCCTTTAACAGGAAGAGTCGTCTGAGTGACTGTGCTGAAAAAGTTTCCTCGTATGATGCCCTGTTTGTTGACTGCCAGCTGAAATATCATTGTGGGATCGGTCTGGTCGCCTTGCACCATCCCAAAAACTCCCAGGGGCATCCATTGAGACTGGTCATCTTGAGATGCAGCACCAGAATTCGCAAGCGAGCTTGCCTGATCGTAGTACTCGGTGGCTGACCCTTCCGGCTGGCCTTCCATGTACACATTGTCTCCCTGATAGAGGACCGTGCTGCCGTAATCGTAATCCTCGGGTGTGGCGTCACAGCCCACCCAATCGGCAACACCCGACCATGAGGCAGCTGCCCATGCGGAAGCTGCGACACCGGCTGCGACCCACGCTCCCGGATGATGACGCCACCAGTCGGGATTGAATATGTGGTGGCGGTTGAAGTTGTGCCTTACGTTCCACGCCTGCGCACTCCTCATTTCAGGTGGCACATAGTGAATGTGAGTACCGGACACGAAGCCTGCAGACCCGCCACGAGGGCCCTCCACGCGTCCCGCTGTCACGCGGGCTCCTGAAAATCCTGCAACGTGGCTGACACCCGCGTCAGTGGGAAGGCCGAGGAAGCTGTCCAAGCGGGTTCGAGAGACTCCCGAGAAATCTCGATCCGGAAGGGTGCGTAATCTGTCACCACCCTCATCCAACCGCCTTCCTTCGCCGCCACGGAATGCGTCCATGCGTTCCGAGCGAAATCCGCCGGTATCCCCAGCGAAGTTGCGGCGAAAATCCTCTCCGCGGAATCCGCCCGAATCGCCTCTTGCGCCTGCCCATCCCCCTCCGCCGAGGTCCCGGTCGCGGAACCCTCCACCACCAAAATCGCCACCTCTGGAACCACCAAACCCACCTCCGCCGAACCCGCCACCTCTGAATCCACCGAATCCGCGGCCCACGGCATCTTCCAAAGGAAGGGCAGCGAGCAGTATTGCCGCGAACAATAATCCTATAAGCTTATTCATTGTAGACCTCGTTGTGGAGTTCTCCTTTTCGAGCATCCTAGGCCACCGTCGAAATTGTCGCTCGAAGAGAAGAGTGTTCTCCTACCGGGATTTTCGCTTGAACGTGAGCAGTTCCGCATCGTTCAGACGTTGGCCGGCAGCGCTACGGTTTACTGATTGCCAGGTAAGCGTGTCTGCATCAGGTCTCGACGCTATGTCTGTTGAGCTAGTGGGCGCACCGTCAGGGAGCATCCCTCGCGACTCTGTGATCAAGCCCTTTTTCAGAAGTGTCCATTGTCCATGGCCGTAGCCTCCTGTAGAATCAAAGCTCCAGGAGACCACATTACCTGACGCAGGATCGCGGCCGATGATCTGAATGCCGGACCTGGAAACAGTATCCTTGTCTCGGGCCGTGTACGACAGTTCTATGAATCTCTTGTCCGCAATCCATCTGAAAGAGAATTCCAATCTCTTCGCGTCCTTTGAGGCGCTCCAATCCCCGATCAACCACTCAAGATCTGCCAGTTTGGGGCGCACCGACAAGGGCGGAGAAGCGTATTCACGAACGCTCGCCATGAGCCATTTGTCCCCTTCTTTCAAATGGACGGCTGTATAGGCACCCCTGGAAACTAAGACTCCGTCAGCCCTCTTTAGGATTGAGGTTCCATCTTCTATCGCTGCATTACCGGCGAGGACCTTGACCGACGAGATGGATGTTTCCACCTTCAATCCTGGATTCGCTGCGAAGAATGCTGCATATTCCTTCTCGATAGCGTCCCGTCCTCGGAAGACTCGGCCCGTCTCGTCGATGTACTCACAGTCGTTGGTCCAGAGAGCGCCAACAGCTTTCACATCAGCTTTGTTGAAGGCATTAACAAAAGCCTCTGCAGAAGAGCGAACCGCCTTGTCTTCAGCTATCTGAGGATTCTGAACCTGAGCGGCTGGAAGGGCTTTTTCCGCGCTCTTTTTGCTTCCCTCCGCCAAGCAGACGGAAGGACCTATTACCACAATCAACGCGATCATCAGGATTACTTTTTTCATTCAGAAATGCTCTCCTTTCGAGAAGATTTCCGGGCCGACCGCATGAGTAACACCGCTGCCCCAACAAGCAGGTAAAGACCGGAACTGCCTAATGCTGGATGTCTATGAGTCAAAGTCAGGCCGTGCCTTCACATCCAAGGAGAATTCCGGAAAACGGTCTTGTTTCTGGTCTGGACATTCCTCGTCTGACAGACCGTTGGTACGAGTGCTGCGTACATACAGAACTATCAGAAGCAGCGCTCTATTTGTCTGTCCGTATGTGAACATCCCTCTGTGGGAACGGTATTTCAACTCCTTTCTTTTGAAACTCCTCGTAAATAGCCCAGTTCAGTTGATGAATTGTCGGCCCTTTGAGTTCCGGTAGATCGATCCAACACAATAATTCAAGTTCAAGAGCAGAATCGCCGAATCTTCGAAAACGAATCCGTGGGGAAGGCTCTCGGACGACCAGTTCATTCTGCTCGGCAAGCTTTAGAAGAATGTCCTCGACTCCTTTCAGGTCCGAGCCATAGGCCACTCCAATTCCGATGCGGATTCGCGACAGTGATACAGGAGCGCTCTCGTTGATCATTTTTGTGTTTGCGACGATGGAATTGGGAATGGATATCAGTATGTCATCCCTGGTTCGAATCCGAGTGCTTCGAAAACCTACTTCAGCCACAGCACCTCGTTCACCATCGCTAAGGGTAATGTAGTCACCGAGCTTAAACGGGCGATCCAGAATAATCATGATGGTTCCCAAGAGATTTGACAACGCTTCGCGACCCGCCAGAGCGACGGCAATGCCTCCAATACCCAATCCTGCAACAAGCGAGTAAGTCGGGAGTCCGAGACGAGCCCCCAACTGTATCACTGCAGCAATTATTATTATTACTGTGAGAATCTCAAAACCCAGACGTATTAGTTGAACATCCATGTCGCCTGCTACAAATCCCCCGATGGCAATAACAACGTCTGCTATTCGGTTGAACAGGACTCCTATAAGCCACACAGTACCCAAATAGGACAGAAATGTGAGCACATATGCTATAGGCAAGTAAACATCGGCATCTATGATATGCAGGCCATTTACGGTAACCCACAGGCCGGCCCGGGCAAAAACGATTATAGCTGCAGGCAGAATCAGTCCGAATACCCATCGTTTGAAATTCGACTCAAGTATTCTGTCCAACAAATCTAGTGCCTTGCCGCCATATTTGTGAATGAGAAGGACTATCCCGGCTCCGATGAAAACATACAAAGCGAGCCCTATCCATTGCCACGCGGTCTGACCGAAAAAGGTTTCCTTGGCCCAATTCGGCAAGCTGTCGATGAGTCCCTGGGGAATGATTGCACCGGCCGATGAAGCGAACTGTTCATAAAGGGCACCATGGCCGGATTCGGGTTTGTAAGGGAGGTGCTTGACTTTGTAATAAAATTCCTCAGAATTCCTGATCGTATCGCTTGTGAAAAGAAATCTTTTTGCCGACGATTCTTCCTTTGCCGTCGCGAGAGTTATCTCCGTGTAAGGGATCGTCCAACTTGAGATTTTCTCGGTCTGGACCGTTTTTGCATCAGGAATTTCCTGGGTTGGTGGAATTTCAATTCGGTCCAGGATCTCCTTGAGGTATAGAGCCGCATCTAGTCCCACAAGGTGTCTGAGCGCTGGTGGCTCTGCTTCCAAGTTCAGACATTGTACTGCGGGTTGAGCTAGCTTCTTTGCCGCCTCCCTGTCGCCTCCTTTGTATGCATCGATGGCTTTGTTCATGCTGTCGAGAAACGTGTCGAGTGTGGCTCTTGGACTCGAAGTGTTCGGCGGGGCCAGCGGATGGGCAGTTTGATCTCCAGCATCGCTGTTTACGGAAATGGCGAATGTTAGAAAGAGCACAACCAGGTAACGAATAACTACTCTCATTTTAGAGAACCGGTTGGAGGTATTCATAATTGTGGGCTATTCCATTTTTCATTACAATATCACTCTTTCTCTCTCGGGTGCCATCTCAGCTATTGTTTCCTCACGAGACCTATTTTGCAATCCCGAACTGCCACATGCGCTGAACGTGTGCACTTCGAAAGCCCATCGGCCCTAAAATAAGGTGGCCAGCAAACTGAAAATCCTCCCTCCACTCGTTAGAAAAGGGTGCGGAAAGCCAAGTTATGCCCCGCTCTCGTAACGGGGCAAGGGGAGATTCATTGTGACAAACCTATTGTACTAGTCTCATCTCCTATTCTGGCGCCTATGCTATGACATCCGTGGTTCGTACCGACCAGATCACTCCTCCACCTCAGCGTTTTCTGACGGTCCATTCATGAGATAGCGCCTGGTAGCCATAAGTGCGGCAAAGGCCGCCACTCCCAGGGGAACTTCCCAGAAAGGAGTCTGAGGCTCCAGCATTCTCCTTGCGACGACAAAAGACATCAAATTGATCAGCGAAGCAAGTTCATGAGAAATGAGGGTCCGCACGAGCTCCAGTCCTATGGTCATCAATAGAACTCTTTGTCCAATCTCATGTAAGGTGGCCATCATACCCCAGTCCAAGCCCAGTGCGGTTCTCATCGTGGCCAAAAAGAAGCATATGACACCAACCAGGAGGGCCAAAGCTATGACGCGTTCACACCATACGACAAGATCTTGATTGATTGACGCGATACGCTCACCCAGTTTCATAGCAGGTCTCTTTCTGTTTGGTGCTGATTGAATCGGTCCGGCTTTACCCTCGTTGCGGTCCAGCAAAATTTCGAACCCTGCCGGTCCAAAGGGTGCAAGAAAGTTTGCTGGACTCATCAGGCAATGGTCTAAGCTGCAACTGCCCCAGAATGCATATTCAGTTCGGTTGCGCTGGTGGTCGACAGGGTGGTGCGTGCCCTCTCCATCTCGTCGGCAGTCCCGTGGCAGATGAGAATGAACTTGTCCGCTTTTAGCAAGGTTTCATATTTGATAATGCTGTCCTTGGGAATTCCTACACCAGCCAAAGCACCGCCGATCGCGCTCACGCCGCCCACAACAACCGCCCCTTCGAGTGCACCCACGATCGCGCTCACCAGCGGCCCCGCTACTGCAATAGGACCTACACCGGGAATGACGAAGACAGCAGCGCCAAACAGCAGTCCCCAGATCCCGCCCCAGAACGCTCCAATCTTACCCCAGGCCCTCATGCGGTCCCCGGTGTTGTAGTAGCCGACCACATGCTCCTCGGTGTGGTAATCCCGTCCCACTATAGAAAGCTTTTTCATGTCGAAGCCGGCCTTTTGGAGTTCCTTGACGGCGCTCTCGGCCAATTCGTGCGTTTCATACACGCCTACAACCGCATTCGCATCCGATCCGCTCATGTTGTACCTCCTTGGTTTACCGAATGATTACCATGTTCGCCCTGATACAGTGACATTTTTCTCAGGTGTGTCGTGTACTGATTCTCCTTTCCAGAATACTACCGATGTGTCGGCAGCCCGACCGCGGGCTGCCAGAGGATTTCCATTATTGTTACTCACTGGCCCGGTTGTTCCGTTGGCCCTGTTCTCGGAGAAGTTTTTCCTCTTCGGCAGTGAGCTTCCGAGGCTCCACCTTGACGGTCAGTTTAGTGAGCTTGCCGGTGAACTTGAATGGCACCTTGTAGTCCTTGTCGTCCACCGGAGTGCCTGTGTCCGCGCCGATGTCGAAGGTCTCGTCCCATTGGAGAATGAGCGGTATCGTGTGTTCCATTTTGTGGGTAGCCACTGGCTTGCCGTCTACCTTGAGAACCCCCGTGCCACCCCGGCCAATGCCGCTAGGGTTGTTGAATGCCAACGTAGCGAAACCGATGCCGTCGTACTTGAAGTCAAACTCCAGCGTGTGCTTGCCCGGTGCAAGCGCCTCGGGGCTCTCCCATCGGACCCGTTTGAGGTCGAGCAGGTTCCAGACATACACAGGCTTGCCCTTCAGAAGATAAAAGCCCCAACCACCAAACCGGCCACCCTGGGTCGCCAAAATGCCTTCGATGCCGCCTTGTGGAACTTCCACATCCGCAGTGATGGTATACGAAGTGGCGAGGAGCTGCGGTGCGTCGCCCATGGGAACGCCCGTGAGTTCGCCGGAATAAGTAAATACGGTCCTTCCTGCTGTGACACTGGGCCGCAGGGTGACCATGCGCGTAGCCATAGAGTTATCAAGCGGGAAAACCTGATACTTCGCGGCCTCCACCATAAAAAGTTCCTGCATCTCTTTCAGCTTGGCTGGATTGGACGCGGCAAGATCGTTGTCTTGCGTCCAGTCTTTCGTCAGGTCGTAGAGCTCCCACTTGTAGCTGTTCATCACGTCCGGGTTAGGCACGGCTGTGAGAAGCCACGGCGGCGAGATGGGGTATGTGTTCGCATACCAGCCGTCGTGGTAGATCCCCCGGTTCCCGAACATCTCGAAGTACTGAGTCCGGCGTTTGGATGGCGTGTAGGCGTTAGCCTTGTCGAAGGTATACGCCATGCTCACACCTTCGATCGGTTTCTGGGCAATTCCGTTGACCATGACCGGGGCTTGAATGCCGGTGGCTTCCAGGATGGTCGGGACAATATCGATGACGTGGTGGAACTGGTTGCGGATTCCTCCCGGTTCATTGATGTGGCCGGGCCAGGCGACGGCCATACCTTGCCGCGTGCCGCCGAAGTGTGACGCCACCTGCTTCGTCCATTTGAAAGGCGTGTCGAAGGCCCAGGTCCATCCTACGGCCATGTGGTTGTAAGTCCGATCCGAACCCCAATCGTCGTAAAAATACTTCAACTGATCCGTGACCGGTACCTCTACGCCGTTGAACTGGGCGACCTCGTTCGGCGTGCCGATGGGCGAGCCTTCAGCGCTCGACCCGTTGTCGCCGCTGATGTAGATGATCAGTGTGTTATCGAGCTTGCCCATGTCCTCG
>JACRDE010000018.1 GCA_016212935.1 Desulfomonile tiedjei
CATGGATCGCCTGCCGACCTCCTCGCCGAACGAATAGAAAGACAGGGTCTTTGCGTACTGCAAGCCGCTCATGTCCGGTCGAAGGTCCTCCGAACCCGAGGATTCACGGCGAAGTCTCAGGGCGTCAACTACAGGGTCTCCACCAGAATTCCACTGACCGTCTGACACCAATAGTACGTAGCTCCTGCGGCAGCTCACAGCCCCGGCACTATCATAGTAAGGGTCCTTGGACGTCCCGAGAGCAACGAAATCAGGATTTCTGGGGGATTGCGTCTGCGTGAAATAGCTGTAAGCCTCGGACAAAGCAGTTCCCGTTGGAGTGGCCCCATACGGATATATTGCCTGACTATAACTCCCGGTGGCTCCAGGCATGCCTTGTATGGCGTCTACCAGGCGGGCGAGATCGCCATTCTCGCAACCTACCAGAATCTTGCCGTGATCTTTTTCCTGTTCTCCTTTGTAGTACATGAAGCCATAGCGGATCTTGTCAAACGTATCCTGGACTATTCCGGATCTGGCAGATTTTGGAACCTTAAGCCGCACTCTTGCGTCCGCCATCGCTCCAATCTTTGGCTTGGACGCGTTGTGCGAGGGATGTGCATCAGACTGAAGGTCAACATTCGCCAAGACCGCATACGCGCCTTGACTTGACGTGCCTGCATCCGACGTCACTTCAACAGAGTAAGTGCCTGGAGTCAGGAGAGAAGTCATGACAGCTTTGCCGGACACTACAGAGTTGGCGCTCTTGGAAATATAAGGAGCACCGGGCCGTTGCCCTTGGAATAAATAGAGGCTTGGCGAGAAAGCCGAGGACTCCACCTTGATCGTGACAGTGCGGGACTCTTTCAGAGTGAAATACCACACTTCCGTTCTGCGCTCTGGCAAGCCGTCTTGCGTACGCCCTGTGGAAAGCGGGTCACGTTCGTCCAACTTACCCTTGACTACAGGTTCGATGGTGAGGAAGACGTCTTTGGAGTAATAGTCTCCGGTGTCGAAGTTTTCCGGATTCTCGATAGTGCCTGGTCTCACATAAAAGCCCGCATCGATATTAGAGTTCTCTCTGAAATATCGTCTTGATCCCTGAGACCGCAAGAAGCAGTTTTCTCCTGTGCAATCCGCTTTCCCACCTATCAATGATTTGAGAGAAGCGTCTATCCTGGATGTGGTGACGAAGTTCAATATATTTCCGCTCAACCCTGTGCGGACTTCTCCGATGACGCGCTTGATTACGGACCCTGTATCTTGGTCAGGAACACCGTTCCATTGATAATTCACCCTGAAACGATCTCCTGATACTTCTTCGACCCTGAAAGCGCGGCCGTTTTTCGAATTCATAGCCGTATGAGAGGTAAGATTGAAAAACGCGACCACATCGCCGGTCTTGAAATTGTGCCCCGCAGCGGTGAACCATATTCCTGCCGATGCTTTGGAACTTGATGCCGTGAATTTAACAGGGCTCACCGGTGGATTGGCTGATGTTTCAAAATACGGATTCTTTAAATCGGCAGTATTGTATACATAGTAAACGTCGCTTTCAAAATAACCATAGAAACTGACAATAGGGTCATAGCTCTTATATTGCTCCAATGCGGGCTCGCCATCGCGGCTGTCGCAATCGGCGACGTGGGATCCATTTGCATAGTATCGGACAAAGTTGCCGGGAATGTATGCAGGAAACTGCATGCTTCCGCTGTGGTCCATAACAATCATGACGTTGGGCTTTGCGCCTATTCCTACCATAGGGGGTGTAACGCATGCATTATAAGACCCCTCAGCGAAATTCAGAAACATAAGAGCCATAGCCGCTAGGCAAGAACGAATAAACCAGATTTTCCGCAATGTCATTTCCTCACCCGTCACCCTTGAGTTTTCTAATGATCGGTATTGATTTGTCGCTGGGCTGATAGTAAGAAAACAACGACTTCATTCCCTTTACACAATACATAAACCCTCTTGCCCTTTTGTAGGGCATTCGTCGGAGCCGCCGCAGAATACTGATCCTTGACCGAGACGGTCTTGCCGTCTAGACTGACCACGATGTTTTCCGGAGCGGAAGCAAGAATCAGTTGTTTTGAGGCCACAGACGCTACCTCAAGTGGACCGTCAACCGAATAGCCCTGGACTGAGTAAGAAACCAGATCCGGAAACTGGGTTGTTTGACTCTCGGTGACTCCAAGCGAAGCCAACGAAAACGCGAAAACCATTATTCCGACCAAAAGACTCCGGCCAGACCTTAGAGTCAGGAGTACACACCGATGCTCCATTAGATGCACCTCTGTTTTTTTATGCATGAAAGCGCGATCGGCAACAAAAGCACTCCACATAAGTTGTGAGTACGATTCCCGATTCCACCGCATTGCTTTATTCAGGCTACATCACACATAAAACTTGCAAATTGAATTTAATTGGTAAAAGGGAAACGCTTGGTTTATGAATTAAGCGATCTTCAACAAAAGCCTCTTGCCATAAATTA
>JACRDE010000125.1 GCA_016212935.1 Desulfomonile tiedjei
AATCAAGGGGAGACGGTAGGCCGCAACTCTCCTATAAGAGGAAGGTACCATGAGAATCGTTTTGCTTGGTGGGCCAGGTTCGGGTAAGGGCACGCAGGCACAGAAACTTATAAGCCAAGTCGGCGTCCCACAGATTTCCACTGGTGATATCTTCAGGGCTGCCGTGAAAGAAGGTACACCGATGGGCCTGAAGGCCAAGGCCTTCATGGAACAAGGGGAACTGGTTCCGGACGACGTGGTTATAGGTGTTGTGGAAGAGCGGCTGACGAAGCCGGATCTTGATAAAGGTTACATGTTGGACGGTTTTCCTCGGACAGTCGGACAGGCCCAGGCGCTGGACAAGATTTTGGTGTCCCAGTCAAAGAACATTGACCATGTGATCCTTGTCGATGTACCCGACGAAGAACTAGTGAAAAGACTCAGCGGTCGGAGAACCTGCCGCAACTCGGAATGCGGCAAGATGTACCATGTGATGTTCAATCCCCCCAAAAAAGAGGGGATCTGCGATGCTTGCGGCTCGGAGCTATACCAGAGAGCCGACGACAGCGAAGTGACAATCAGGGAGAGACTGTCGGTCTACAACAGTCAGACATCTCCTCTGATCGATTACTATGACAAAAAAGGGTTGCTGCGAAGAGTCGAAGGCGTAGGCCCCATCGACCAGATCTTCGCCTCCATTCAGAAGGTCTTGAAGTAGGGACCCGTCCGAAGAGGAGGAGTGCCCATGAAGGTAAGGGCGTCAGTCAAAAGAATTTGTGACAAGTGCAAAATCATCAAGCGAAAAGGCACGGTTCGGGTGATCTGTGAAAACCCGAAGCATAAACAACGCCAGGGCTAGGGCCTTGCCATAACATTCGTCTTTTCGCCAGGAGGAGATCGTGGCGCGTATCGCGGGGATTGACCTTCCCAAAAACAAGCGCCTGGAAGTGGCGCTGACATACATCTACGGAATAGGTAGGGCAACGGCCCGCCAGATACTTGCTGAAACCGGTCTTGATCCGAATATGAGTTCGGACAGGCTAAGCGAGGTGGATGTCGCAAAAATCCGTGAGACAATTGATCGCACTTACAAGGTGGAAGGTGATCTCCGCCGTGAAGTGAGCATGAACATCAAGAGGCTCATGGATCTCGGATGCTACCGAGGCCTTCGCCACCGGCGTGGGTTACCGGTAAGGGGACAGCGCACCCACACAAACTCTCGGACCAGAAAAGGCCCGAGAAAAATGCAGATCGGTAAACGCAAGTAGTTCCGACATAGAAAAGGAATGGCCCGGGGCAAGTGCCGGGCCTCTATGCAATTGCCTTGCGCGGACGTAGACTAATTACCCGTCCGAGAGACTGAGACTCAATACGTCCGTCAAGGGCGCACGGAGAGGTCGATGCCAAGAAGGCGAATGGTTCGCAAAAAGAAGGAACGGCGCAACATCCCGAGAGGTGTGGCCCACATCCAATCTACGTTCAATAATACCATCGTGACGATCACGGACATGGAAGGAAACGTGGTGGCTTGGTCTTCAGCGGGCACGCAAGGATTCAAAGGCTCAAGAAAGTCTACTCCTTTTGCCGCTCAGCTCGCTGCTGAAGATGCTGCACGCAAAGCCATGGAGCATGGTATGAGAAGCGTGGAAGTGCTGATAAAAGGACCCGGTGCAGGCCGTGAGGCAGCCTTGCGTTCGCTGCAAGCAGCGGGATTTCAGATTACTCTGATCAAGGACGTGACTCCCATTCCTCATAACGGATGTCGGCCGCCCAAGAGAAGAAGAGTATAACTGCAATATACACGAAGGATTAAAAGGAGACTGGCTTGGCACGTTATCGAGAATCAGTCTGCAGATTCTGCCGCCGTGAGATGACAAAACTCTTCCTGAAGGGTGATCGGTGCTACTCGGACAAGTGTTCTGTCGAACGTAGGAACTTTCCTCCCGGACAGCACGGACAGGGCCGACCCAAGCACACCGATTACGGGATTCAGCTCCGGGAAAAGCAGAAAGTGAAGCGGATTTACGGATTGCTGGAAAAGCAGTTCCGTAACTATATTCATATGGCGGAACGCCAAAAGGGCGTCACAGGTGACAACCTTCTCGTCATGCTGGAGTCTCGACTGGACAACATGGTTTTCAGAATGGGATTCGCCATGTCCAGAGCTGAGGCGAGACAACTGATTAACCACGGCCATGTTGCGGTTAACGGTCGAAAGGTTGACGTAGCCTCCTTCCGGACCAAGCCCGGCAGCGTGATCGAGATCAGGGAAAAAAGCCGAACCATCCCGACCATTGATGAGTCGCTCAAGACCGTCTCCCGACGAGGCATTCCCGAATGGCTGGATGTTGACGTTGCGAATTTCAAGGGCTTAGTAAAAGCGTTACCGACTCGTGAGGAACTGCCTCCGACCATAAGGGAACAGTTGATCATCGAGTTCTATTCCAGGTGATCTGGATGAGCGCCTGCGCATCGGACTTCGCTGATCCACGATCGGGTGCCGGTCAGATGGTGATGTAAGGGTCCTGATTGGCTGCAGGCCATGCTGAGTTGCAATATAATAGAGGCATTGAACGTTGATGTCGCACAAAGGCCTTCAAACGGGTAATTCATCGAGCGGGAAGTGAGGGGGCACGGTATAGATTGGGCTCAAATAGCTGGTTACCGGAACTGTGGCAGAATTGACACGGCAAACCATATGCGCATCGGATCGCGCGGCGGGAATTAGACCCGACGGGCTTGTTTGAACGAATGCGAAACAATATGGAAGCAAGAGCACCGAATTCTCGGAGGAGCTGAAAGCGGCTTTCAACGCTGGCTGCTTCGAGATCGCAACTTGGCAAAAACGCTGAAGAATACACGCGCTGGATTCTGATTCAACAGGATTCGCAAATGTGAGGGAAGCGATGAACGAAACAGGGCAAACCCTGATGAAACGCAACTGGACAGAACTCATTCGGCCGCGCCGCATGGAAGTGGAAGACTCCACACACACGCCCTTCTACGGCAAATTTGTGTGCGAACCCTTGGAAAGAGGGTTCGGAATCACTCTAGGGAATTCGTTGAGGCGTGTGCTCCTTTCTTCGTTGCAGGGCGCTGCCATCACCTCTGCCAAGATCGAAGGCGTGCTTCACGAATTTTCTACTATTCCAGGGGTGAAAGAAGACGTAACGGACATAATTCTGAATCTGAAAAAAGTTCAGTTGAAACTGCACACTAGTCAGCCCAAGACCCTCAAATTGGAGGCTGTGGGTGAAGGCGAAGCCCGTGCAGGCGATATAGCGACCGACGAGACCGTGGAGATAATTAATCCCGAACAGACAATCGGTACCCTGTCCAAAGAGGGACGACTGTCTATGTCGATGACTGCTGAATGGGGCAAGGGATACGTGCCCGCGGAACTGAACAAGAAAGAAGACGATCCCATTGGCACACTGGCCCTGGATTCAGTGTTTTCTCCGATTCGGAAGGTGAGTTACAAGATTACCAACGCGCGGGTCGGCAGAAGAACTGACTACGACAAACTTACAATGGAGATCTGGACAAACGGCGCGGTATACCCTGAAGATGCCCTTGCGCAGGCAGCCAAGATCTTGAGAGAGCAGTTCCTTGTGTTCCTGAACTTCGAAGAGGAAGAGAAGGCGGTGCACGAAGAAAAACCGCAGCGCGAACCGGAGATCAACGAAAACCTCTATCGAAGCGTAAATGAACTGGAACTGAGCGTCCGGTCGGCAAATTGCCTAAAGAACGCAGACATAAAGTTCATCGGAGAGCTTGTACAGCGCAGTGAAGCGGAAATGCTCAAGACCAAGAACTTTGGCAGAAAATCCCTCAATGAAATAAAAGAGATCCTGGCTGATATGGATCTTCATCTGGGTATGGGTATCCCCAGTTTTCCAAGTCGCGATGAGCTGGAGCGGATGCGCCAGGAGCGGGAAACCTACATCGGCGAATAATACGGAGTTGTAAATGCGTCACAGAAAAGCAAAATACAAGCTTGGCATGGGGACTTCTCAGAGAGAAGCCATGCTAAGGAATATGGTTACCTCACTTCTGGAACACGAAAGCATAACTACCACCGATGCCCGCGCGAAAGCGCTTAGGTCAGTGGCAGACAAGATGATCACCCTGGGCAAAAGAGGCGACCTGCACGCCAGGCGACAGGCGCTGGAAGTTATCAGATCAAAAAAGGTGGCGCAGATCCTGTTTGACGATATAGCCCCGCGTTATGCCAATCGTGAGGGCGGTTACGTTCGGATCATCAAGAAGGGGTTTCGTCCTGGAGATCGGGCGGCCGTGTCTCTTGTGGAATTGGTCGAGAAAAAGGCCGAGCCCACCAAGGAGAAAGGCGCTACAAAGCGCAAGGGACTCAAGGATAAGATCGTAGACACCTTCAAATCCACCAAATAACTGCCCGACCCCCCCAACTTTGACTCTACTGGGTCGGGTAAACACCGTGCACGGTGTTCCCCAGACGTTCCTTCCGGACACCCCCCAAAATGTAGGCCCATGATTATTGCCGAAAACGTTTCCTTCACGTATCCGCGCGAAAATCGTCCCGCGTTGGACGGAGTCTCTTTTACGGTAGAAAACCGTGCCTGGGTGGCAGTGACTGGACGCATCGGCTCCGGAAAGACTACCCTGTGCAAGATACTAAAGGGCCTCCTTAAACCGACAGCTGGAAAGGTCAGATTGACAGAACCGCACGCCGACTTTCCGCGTGTGGCCTACTTGGGCGGCGATCCTTACGACACGCTCGTCGGCACTTCGGTAGAAGAGGACGCCGTCTTCGGCATGGAGAATTTCGAGTTCCCGCTCTCGGAAATGAAAGTGAGGCTCAAGCAGGCCTTGGCCTGGACCCATTTGACCGGCATGGAGAAGCGGTTGGTGAACACGCTCTCCGGTGGGGAGCAGCAGAAGCTGGCTTTGGCTGGCGCACTGGCTTCCGGCGCGAGTGTGCTCATCCTGGACGAGGCGACCAGTATGCTGGACAGACCGGTTCGCAAATCCATTCGTACCCTTATCAATTCCTTGCGGACCAACCCGGGGCTGACAATCGTAGAAGTCACGCACGACCCGGAATACATTTCCCTGGCTGATAACATACTCTTCGTCGAAAGCGGCAAAGCGGTCTTTCAAGGTACGTATCCAGAATTTTTGACCCACCCCTGTGGCGAGTCGTGGACACGCGCAGGGTGGGGCCTGGCTAGTCTGAGGCGAGAAATGGCCGACGCTGGCATCTGTCTGTCCGATTGTCGCGGCAATTCGCAGCTTTCAGAGTGCTTGCTTAAGTTTATTAAGAAATAATGGAAATTCCTGCATAATTCGATTGAGAATATTGTGTTCTTAGGGTATATAGTGGCTCATGTCGGTCCGAACGGCATAATGTCAAGTGAAAAAAGTTGGCTTAAATTGAAACCGATTCTGGAAAAGGCTGTCAAAGTACTGCAAATTACTATGTTCTCGCTGGTAATCGCGGCGGCCGGAATCCTTATGGGCGAGCAAAGCCTGAATCAAAAGCAAAAGCTCGAAGAAAAAAAAAGCGCCCTCCAAAGAGACAACTTGAATTTGGGCGCAGAAATAAAAGCTTTGGAGCGACGAGTGACCCTGTTGCGTTCAGATCCTAAGACCATAGAGAAGGCAGCGAAAAGGAAACTCGGCATGACTCGCCCTGATGAGACCATATACATATTTGGGAAAAATTCAGGGATAAACGAGCACCCATAGCTAGAATCGACATTAGGAAATACTTGTAAATGACCTGAAGAACACTTTTTTCTTGACAAGATGGCATGTGTTGGGCTATTCTAACCCTGCGCAATAAAACGACCATCGTCCCGTTTCTTAAGGATGCGAAATGGCAATCTCCAAAATAATCGGATTAGACATCGGTTCATATGCCGTTAAGATGGTTGAAATAGACCGTTCCAAAAAGGGCTACGAACTTCAGTTCGTAGGGCTTGCGCCTTTGCCAGACGGAGCCATAGTGGACAAGTCCATAAAAAAGGCCGACCTTGTGGGCAATGCTATCAGAGCTCTCCATGGTTACAGCAGCCGCGCAAAAAACGTGAGCACGTCACTCGCCGGCAAGGCGGTAATAATTAAGCAAGTCACAATGACTTCTATGAGCGACAACCAGCTTGAGAAGCAGATCCAGATGGAAGCCGAGCCGTATATCCCCTTTGACATCAAGGATGTTAACCTGGATTTTTTCATCATGGGGGACAGGCCCGAAAAAGAGGGCTCCATGGAAGTAGTCCTGGTTGCAGCCAAGAAGGATTACATGGCGGAATATCTGGACATGCTGAAGTCTATGAATTTGACGCCGATGGTTGTTGATGTGGATCCCTTCGCTCTGGAGGTAATGTTCGAGTTCTGTTACCCGAACGTTCAAGAGGAAATAGTCGCTCTTGTAAACGTGGGAGCGACCACGATCAATATAAATATATTGAAATCCGGAGCTTCTCAGTATACTCGTGATTTGGCATTGGGCGGGGATTCCATAACCCGAGAGATCATGAGATTCTTTGATGTAGATTTTGAGAAGGCCGAAAATATCAAACGCGGGGCCCGTCTGGACAAAATAAATCCCCGGAACCTCCGCAAGATCTTCCAGCGGTCGGTTGATTATTTCGTGTCCGAG
>JACRDE010000130.1 GCA_016212935.1 Desulfomonile tiedjei
TGCGGTCCACGGAGAGCGAGAAGCACCGTGTCCCGAATTTTGGACGGAAAGTGTGGCATTGGTCATGGCGCTTTACTCTCCTTTCATACGAGGTAGTAGCACTGGGGTTTGTTTCCCAAGTGCTGGAGCAGGGTTTGGCAGTTATTCCTGATGATCAGCTCCGAGACCAAGCTTTCGGAATCGTTGGAATCTCCGAAATAGGTGGCACGGCCGATACAGGTGGTCACACACATCGGCAGTTGGCCCACTTCCAGCCTGTGGAGGCAGAAATGGCACTTGC
This sequence comes from Desulfomonile tiedjei, assembly GCA_016212935.1. GTDB lineage: Bacteria > Desulfobacterota > Desulfomonilia > Desulfomonilales > Desulfomonilaceae > Desulfomonile > Desulfomonile tiedjei_A. Next base: position 281 of record JACRDE010000130.1, read on the forward strand.
GAGCATTGCCCGCTGGCGAGTGATGGCCTTTTCGGTTCCAGCTCTTAGCATATTCGTTGTTGGGTTCATGCTCCCATTGCGATGCGGCGGAACCATCCAGCGGACGATCCTTCCCGGTAGACGCCCCGACGGCGGCATCTGCGGAATAGTACCTGCCAAAATCCGACGTCCTGGCCCCGTACGGACAGGCATTGAGACAGTACCTGCAGCCAATGCACTTGTCGTAATCTATTGCGACCACTCCGTCTGGTCTTTTCCAGGTGGCCTTCACCGGACAGACCGGGACGCAAGAGGGATTGTCACATTGCATGCATGGACGTGGGAGAAAACGAATTTGCACGTGAGGGTATTCTCCGATTTCCCGGATGACCACCGGCCGGTACACTACTCCGGGCGGTAATTTGTTTTCAGCGACGCAGCCGATGGTGCACGCGTGACAGCCAACACACTTGCGAGTATCGATTACCATTGCCCAGTGGCGCTTTTCCACCGGTTTGGCCATGGCTTTCACAAGTTCCCGCTGCATCCGGACATGTTCGTCCTCATTTTCCTGGACTTTTACATTCTTGAGCACCGTGAGGTTGCGAATAGTGCCATCCCCGGTCGGGTCCTGAGGGTCGGCAGGCAAGCGATCCTTTACAATCACTGCCCCAGCCGCGACAGCGCCTGCGCCGACCAGTCCGCCAGCCAGCAGGAAGTCCCGCCTGTCCATGATCTTTTTGGGTTCACTCATTGCAGCATCTCCTCATCTCCTTGTGTTCGTTTACATCGAAAGGTCGGTCAAAATAGTCTGTTATTATCGTGTCAAGGACTTCGCTCCTTTTGGGGGTTGTCCAGGGTGATACTCTTAAGCCAAAATAGGAGTTCTTCTGGGTCCACCGGTTTGCTCAGACAAGCGTGGATATAGGAGGACATAGATTCGCGAAGCTCAGGGTGGAACTTCTTGCTGGAAATCGCGAGTACGGAGAGACCCGCATTCCCGGTTTTCAACTTTTTCAGAAACCTGTTGTCAACACAAACCTCGTCCAGATCCAGGATTACGATACAGGAGGTACTGCCGGACATTAAACCTTGCAGGTCCGAACAGGATTCGCACTTGATGATGCGGTATGGCTCGGTGAACAACGCTGAGCGCAATTCTTCCAGTTGCTCTGTGTCCGTGACAACAATTATTTCCCGCTCTTTCATTGGCGCATGCCTCAGATTCCTGTTTGCCCATTTCAGTTAACAAAAGTCGTGCCATGTCATGAAAGCCCAATGGATTCCGGACTCTCCGCATGCAACGGGATGCCGTATCGATTTGAAATGACGTCACAAATATTTAGGTGTACAGCGCGTGCACTGGGCTGCAAAAAGGTCTGATTCCAAGCCGCGGTGCCTGAAGCAGTGGCGCCGAAAATGGGAAGTGTCTCGTTTCTGGGCACAAAAGAGCGGCGCTGGCTTTATAATGTAATAACAGCAGATTAAGGTGTGTCAAATCGAGACATGTGTGTTCGTGACGGCAGACAGTGTCCCTTGTGTGGTCGGTCGTACGCGCTCACCGGAGTAGGTTCTTGGGGTTTCATTGCAGGGTAGGCTTTGACAATTGATAGCGTTTGAGTTTTGCGTACAGGGTGCTTCGCCCAATACCGAGACGGCGGGCTGCCCTTTTCTTGTTCCAATCGCATTCTGCGAGCACTCGCTCCAAGAGTGCCCGTTCACTATCCAACATAAGCGATGAGTCCAATGGCTGAGCGGGAGCCATCGTCTTTCGCAGAACAGCAGGAAGGTCGACAGCTTCGATTCGGTTCCCTTTGGCCAATACCACAGCGTGTTCGATACTGTTCTCCAGTTCTCGGACGTTTCCGGGCCATGAATATTCCAAGATCATCCTGATCGCTTCGGGACTGATTTCCTTAATGTCCTTCGCCTGCTGCAGCGCAAAGCGCCTCAGGAAATGCTTTGCCAGTAGCGGGATGTCGTTATTTCGCTCTCTGAGAGGAGGCAGAAAGATAGGAATCACATTGAGCCGGTAAAACAAGTCCTCCCGAAACCTGCCTTGCTGAACTTCCTTGGATAATTCTTTATTGGTGGCCGCTAGTATGCGTACATTAACCTGGAGGGTCCGATCGCCACCGATGCGTTCGAAGCTTTGGGTTTGTAGCACTCGCAAGAGTTTGATTTGGGCAGGTGCCTGAATCTCACCGATTTCATCCAAAAATACGGTTCCTCCGTCAGCCTGCTCGAATCGCCCGGCTCTTCGACGTATTGCTCCTGTAAAGGCTCCTCTTTCGTGTCCGAACAGTTCGCTCTCAAGAAGCGTCTCGGGATAAGCGGAACAATTGATGACGACAAAAGGGTTGTCCCGGCGGTCGCTGCTCTCATGCACTGCCCTGGCGACCAGCTCTTTTCCAGTGCCACTCTCTCCTTGAATAAGCACAGTGGAGTCTGTGGAAGCGATATCTTCGATGATTCTGTAAACAGCCTGCATGGATGGATGCTTGCCAACTATCCCACGGAATTCGGAAGATGCTTCCAGTCTGCTCTGGAGATCTTTTATTGACTCTTCTTGAAGTATGGCCCGCTTGATCACCCCAGCAGCTTGGCTCAGGATCATCCCCACAACTTCAACCTCTTTCAAATCGCAATCACAAGCGAGACAGGCGATTACCAGACCACCTACAAGGCGCCCGCCGTCACTGAAGGGTACGATTGCCTGCCTAGGGGCAGCTCGAAAAAAGTCGGAAACCGTTGGCGGCTTCACCAAGGAATCGCTAAGAAACGTTACGCCCGACATCTGAGATAATTCTCTCAAAAAGGCTTTGGCAAAATCTTCGTTTCTGAGGATTTTAACTCCATCTTCCGACAAGACGCAAACAGCATTGTAACCCTCATTGAACACGAGAATCGCCATCTGGTTACAGACCAAAATATTTCGAAATCTCGCGATCAATGATGGGCCTATTTCATGAAGTGATGGCATTGCCCCTATTTCTCGTACGATTTCGCAAAAAGTCAGAGTCTGATTGTGGCTCCGTTCGATTTCCTTGGCCTGCTGTTCGAGCCGTGTTGTGTGTTCTCTCAAGCGTTTGACCATGTCATTGAAAGAAGACGCCAGAGCAGCAACCTCGGAACTTCCGTGAACAGCCACTTCTGTGTCAAGGTCGCCCGTCTTCACCCTGCGGGTAGCTGCAGCTAATGCAGCCAAAGGGCGGGTAATTCTGTGGGCAAAAAACAGGCAGCAGACCACCGTCAGCACCAAAACCACCAGAGTTGCAAGACTCATTTGAAGCCATAAGCCCATTACCTGTTTTCGCAATGACTTCTCTGAAAAGCCTAGTCGCAAGAAGCCTGCACGTCCCGAGAAAATGGGCCATGCAATATCTGCGAACTGTTCTCCTTGGAGGGAGACAATCTTTTGCACGGTGGCTCGGTCTTGGAAAAGTGGCTCAATCGATTCTATCAACGCTTTGGGCACACCGGTAGGAAACGTGTGAGCGAGGACACGACCGTCCCGAACGACAAACATGTACGCAATATTCGGATTGCTCCTCATTTGATGATCCAGCATTTTCTGAAGGGCAACCAGATCGTTAATCAAGACTCTTTCAGCTGATTCCAACGCAACTGCATGAGCTAGGCTTTCTGCCTGAGCGATACCGGCATTTATGAGGCTGTCGCCGTAATTGTGCGTAACCCACAAAGATATCGTCAGTCCGCTAGCAACGACGAGGGCCGTGACGCCGGCCACGAGCTTAATTTTCATGCTTGTCGGGAACATGGGCTTAGGACCTTGGCGCATCCCTGCTTTTCTGCATCTGCCGGATGGAATCGTACCAGTTATCTTGGGGTTCCACAAATCTATCGATCATGAGCTGATCCAGGATCTTCTTGCCCTCATCATGATTGTGAAGGGAGAAGAGGAGGTTCCGCACTCTCCCCTTCACATCTTCTGGGAGCCTATTGGAGGCCACCAGGGGAGGAATTCCATAGTGATCTGATTTCCTAATAATCCTGGTCGAAGACGTCAGAGCCGGATTGCGTTTGTTAAAATAATCCCAGACCAGACCATCCACCGAGGCGCCATCGACCATGCCCTTTGCTACAGCGATTATGGAATTGTCATGGCTATAAGTGTAGATTACTTGTCGGAAAAAAGTCTCTGGGCGTTCTCCCATTTTTGCGAGCCAATAAAGAGGCACCACACACCCCGTATTGGAGTCCGGGTCAGTGAAGGCAAAGGTATGGCCTTTCAAATCCTCCAAATTATTAAAGGTGCCCTTTTCGTTGACTATCAGGTACGCCTGATAAAAGTGGCTTCCGCCGATTTCCGGCGTGGCAATCAACTCGAACGGGTTGTCCATCGTTGCGGCGTACGGGCCTGAACATATGAATGCTAAATCTATTTCGCCTTTACCCAGCAGGTCGTTTACTTCTCTATAAGTCTTCCTCTGAACGAGCTCGACTCGTTTGCCTAGCCTCCCACCTATGAGCTCAAGGAGCTGTTGGTAATAGCTCAACGTCTCTTTCGGGGAGACCATCGCTCCAACGGCGACCCTTAGAGTATCAGGCTCTGCCGTCTTCGCCACGGGCTGATCGGTTGGGATGGTTTGAGAAAAATCCACTGTTCGCCTGCCGGCCTCGTCGCTACACGAGGCAATAAAGAACAGCAGAACCAACAGAAAATACCGCGTCCACATATCAAAAGTCTTCCTTTTGGTCGCTCAGCGGGGCTAACAAAGAATAATTAATTATTTTAGTATAAACTCAAGCTCTTATTCATGACAAGAGCGACTGTGAGTCCATGCGCGGATTTTTGGCTGGCACAAATTAGACAATGAAACGCGAGCTTATACCATTTCGCCTTTAAATGAATAAAATTATGAGGCTGGAGGTGTCCTGAGCGAAGTGATGAGACGGCTTTGCGTCGTTCAGAGCGAAAGATACCTCTAGCCACCCAAATTATGAAAAATAGGTATTACAGGTGGGTTTCGGTTGTGCTCACTTATTTTCACAGCGTGGATATTCAGAAAAGTTGACTCTTCGTCGATCTGCTCTTATTCAGTAATTAAGGAGGCTTATCATGTCCCGAAACGAAAAAGATATTCCGAAGGGTTCAGAGAATATGTTAAGCAATAAGCAGCCCATACCGCCTCATGAAGAAAAAGGATGAAAAGACGGATGAGTCCCTCAACGCCCGGCAGTTGGCCGGCGCATTTTGACATTCCCGGATGACACGCAAGTTGGCCTTAACGGACTGGATGATATCATGGCCGAGTTCTACGCTGAAGACATGGAGGCAACCGATAAGACCGCCGAAGAGATCATCAAACGATTGGAGGAAAAGAAGAACTATATTCCCGAATCTGAGCGCGTGCGTAGAGATTACGCGTATGCCCTGCTGAGGGAATACAGAAGTTACATTAAAGATCGATCCGGTAGTGGTCCGTGATTATGAGGAAGCGGAATATGGCAGAGATTGGTGGAAAAATTTTCCTTCCCGATCCAGCCAGGGTTTCCTTTGTGGTGGCTACAGAGTTTTGTGCTCACATTATTACACATGTATTTCATGTTGAACTCGGAGGCTAAGAAAAAAAGAAACTCCATCGTGCTGATCCACAATCACACGTCGGGGTCCCATTCAGCCCGGTCTATTCGAGAGCCTGTCCGATACCTGCGGCCGGTATACTAATGCGCATTCAAAGAAGTAAGATTGGGGGGACCCTCCTTAGTAAATAGTTTCCCCCCAAACCCCCTTCCAGAAACTTCTATCATTTGCCGGAACCCCAAATTTTTTTCAGGAAATGGGGGTTCCGGCGAGTGCCAAAAGTTCTTGAGGTGGGGTTCGGGGAGGAACTTCTTACAAGAAGTGCCTCCCCGATTTTACATATTTAAAAGCGAAGCTGATACGAGTATCCCCAAGCGGCGGCATTGTAGACTCGGATCTTCATTCCCGGTATAGGCGCAGTGGCATTGAGGGTTTTTTCGAGCATGTGTGAAATAGTTTCTCTATACTCCAGGTAATAAAAGTGTGTCATCGGGGCGGCCTGCCCCGTAGCTCCCAGGCCAAAGGCAGTGGAACCTCCCGTGAGGAAAATCCGGAATTCATCTTCAGGTTTTTCCAAAGATATGGGGCGAGGATCTCGAAAGCCAGCATTATTGGCATATTCATACCGGTTGCCATTGACCTGAGTATCTTGGAATGCGACACCCGGAGTCAGATCGTAATCATAGTGCGAACTGGACGCGTAAAGTCTCGTCTTGCCATGGTAAAATCGTCAGTATACATATTGGAGAGATGCGTACTCTTGAGAGCGAATTCCGCGAGCTTGTCCAATCCGGCGAGCATGAGCACCGCAATAATCACAATAAAGACGACGTAAGCTGTTTTCTTTGCCGAACACAATAGGAGCCGCCCAATTCTTCTGCGCAGTCTCGAGACAAAGGAGCGAGAGCTTTCGGATTTTTCGCTTATAGCAAATGCCAAAATTCATCTCCGAAATTACCCGGAAAACCCGCTTTTCAAAAAAAGCCGGTTTTCCGGACCTTTCCGGCAAAAACTTTTATCATACTAGCAATGTAGGTCTTTTTCATTCTGCAGGTAACGTACTAACGTGGTAACAGGAATCGGTCTTGTAACGGACAAAACTTTTGGCAAACCGTATAACAAAGGAGTTTGATCATTCACCACAGTAGGTTCCTGCTCGAGCCCTGGAGAAACGGTTCCTCTCTAGTCATTTATTCTCCCTTTGCGTTATCAAAATGGAAGTTGAGCGACTGAAGGACCGCTGCAACTGATTCCTGGTCAGATCCAGCAAGTTGGCAGCTTGCGCTCGCGAGCTTCTTGTCCTGAGACTCTCTTTTGGCAATCTCTTCTTTGAGTGCATTCAGAATACCGCTGGCAATGTGAAGACTGATATCGTCACCATGCTGGACGAAATTTCTGAATCATCGAGTGTAATGGTGATCCGCTCCTACCAAGCGTTCGAGGCATTCCAAGCACTTTTCCTTGCACGGGAACGTAGATGACCCATCCATCCCAGAACCGAGAATCTGCCACATACATTCAATCAAATCGTCAAGGCAGTTTGAGGTCTGCATTTTCCACCCCAGACAAAACTTGCAGTTTTGACCATTTGACTAAAACCGCCAACACACCCCAATGACGCCGCATTGATCAAACATCTCCCCAGGACCACTCAAGATGATTCCAGATTCAGTCTATTTTGAGAGGGGTGCCAAGTAATCGGTTTTTGCCCCGGCGGCGACGCTTGCCCGTCCTCAGTGCGAAGCTGCGCCCTTCCGAGTCCCCTCACCTGTCTCCACGACTTCGCAAGTAAAAAAACGTGTCTGGAAGTACAGGGCTACATTAACCAGGAGGATCAAAACCGGGACTTCTACCAGTGGACCTATGACGGCTGCAAAGGCTGCACCCGAGTTGATGCCGAAAACCGAGACCGCCACAGCGATAGCCAATTCAAAGTTGTTACTTGCTGCGGTGAAAGACAGCGTCGCCGATTTGCAGTAATCACCGCTGATCTTGCCTGCCATCCAGAAGCTGACAAAGAACATGACAACGAAGTATATGAGCAGAGGAATGGCGATGCGAACGACATCCAAAGGGATTTGCACGATCAAATTACCCTTCAGGCTGAACATGACAACAAGAGTGAACAGAAGGGCAATGAGCGTGATGGGACTGATCTTTGGAATGAACACCTTTTCGTACCAGTCCTTGCCCTTGCTCTTGATCAAGGTGAATCGCGTGATCATTCCCGCGAGGAAAGGAATACCAAGATAAATGAACACGCTCTGGGCGATCTGCCCCATAGTGACTTGCACTGTGCTTCCGCTAAGGCCGAAGAGTGGCGGAAGCACGGTAATGAAAAACCACGCATACACGCTGAAAAAGAGAACCTGAAAAATGCTGTTGAAGGCAACCAAACCTGCGCAATACTCCGTGTCACCCTTAGCCAACTCGTTCCAGACAATCACCATGGCAATGCACCGAGCCAACCCGATCATGATCAGTCCGACCATGTATTCCGGCTGATTGTGAAGCAATGCGATCGCTAGAAAAAACATGAGTATAGGACCGACAATCCAGTTCTGCACCAGAGAAAGGCCCAATACCTTCCAGTCGCGAAATACGTCGCCCAATTCCTCGTACTTCACTTTGGCCAGAGGCGGATACATCATGAGGATCAAGCCCACAGCGATAGGTATGTTGGTTGTGTCCACTTGGAAGTAGCCAATGACCTTTTCCACACCTGGTACAAAATATCCGGTCCCAACGCCTACCGCCATGGCAAGAAAGATCCATAACGTGAGGTATCGATCAAGAAAAGAGAGCTTTTTCATGAGGGCTTCAGTTTCAGACATGAAAGCGAGACTCCTTTCGGTTTTCTAGCTCTTCAAATTGAAGGACTGTTTGTCCGGCGTTTCTTGTTCGTCCCAACCCTAGATCTGCTTGTTTCAGCATGTTTCGTTTACTTTTCTGCCTTGGGCTGCACACAATATTGACAAATCCCACTTTAGGATTTCTTGAAGGTGATCGTCATCCTGTACTATGAAAGAATCCCTCTCTAGTGATTTACACAACCAGGCGATCGCCCCCTGAACTTCTGGAGCAGCCCCATTTCCTGCCAAGCGATAGAACACCCAGCGGCCCGATTTTCGTGTATCCACGAGACGCGCTTGTTTCAGAATGGACATGTGCTTGGATACCGTAGAAGGAGCGAGTTCCAGGAGTTCAATGATCTGGCACAGGCAGAGTTCCCTCCCACGCAAAGCCATCAGAGCTCGAACCCTGTTCTCATCTCCAAGTGCCCTGGTGACACCCATGAAGTCTCGCATTTACATCTCCGATATTTCGCCATATAGCGAATTATATCCTATCGGAAGAAATGACTTTGTCAACACATGTTATTACATTTTGTTACATCGTTAAGGGTACCTACCGGTCTCTTGCCAGTATTCCCTCGAGATCTTCCACAAATGCCTTGATCTCATCCCTCACTTTGCGGTAGTGCTCCATGGCTTCCTCCTCGTTTCGAGCGGTTTGAGCTAATCTCGGAGGATCGGCAAACTCACGATGAAGCAATCGAGTGCGGGCAGGAAAGAATGGGCACGCCTCGCGCGCATGGTCACAAACAGTAACGACGTAATCGAACTCAAGGTCTTTCAGTGAATCAACGTGCTTGGAACGCTGACCTGAAATATCCAGTCCTACCTCCGCCATTACGCTAATTGCCAAAGGGTCCACAGGACGGACTTCCACCCCGGCAGAATAAGGCTCGTAATGATCTGCCTTAAGATGGCGTGTCCAGGCTTCAGCCATCTGGCTGCGGCACGAATTCCCTGTACATAGGAACAGAATTTTTGGTTTACCTGACATTCTTTCGGCCTCCCAAAGCATCGCCCTTTCTAGTAATGTTAGTTCCAAGCTCTGTCATGGCTAGAGCCGGACAAGGCAGGCGGTCAGTCTACCCCGAAGTCACAGAGCAGGTTGATATACGATAAGCGACCACCTTTCCGGCAAAAGGTTCGCCGAAAACGAACCCATTGACGGAGCCATTTATTTTGCGGCAGGCTGCTGCTTCGGAGCACCTTTCTTAGACTTCTTCGGCTTAGGCTTCACTGATTGAACCTGAGTCCGAGTTGCGTACCCATAGCCAGGACCGTATCCGCCATATGCGGGATTCGCGTAATACCCATTAGATACCCCTATGCCTGAACACGCACAGGCGGCTTCGCCCGCGGAAGGCATGGCCAACAGCGCCACAACCCCAAGGACTACAAATGGAATGACAATTTTAACGATACCCATTCTTTCTCCTTTCACAGTTTATGATCCAGCACCACAGTAGATGATGGCAGCCGCAATTCAAAACCGTATTGAATCAGCCAAGACCTCACCCCGATCATTTCACTTTATCAAGGCTCACATTCCTTACCACCTTATGAATTGGATAAATGTTCCCAGGTCGAGGCTGGTACCTGAGATTTACCTCGATCACAGCGTCCATCATGCCTGCCGGCAACGGCACTTCTATGGTTTCCTCTTTCGCAGCGAAGGGCTGGATACTGGTATCACGTATCAGGCCTAGTTTTTTGTCCGGGCCCAAGGCGGTCTGTGTGGAGCAAGAATCCGTCGCCTGAGCCGCATAGATTCTGGAGGTCTGGAATATCTTCTTGCCGTCGGGGCCATTCGCGGTCACATCCAGGACCACTTGAGTTTTCGACGGTCAACCGTCGGGGATACGGTGTCCCGCTTTGCTCGTGATCTTGGTCTTGACCACCACCATCGGAAACAATTTGTCTTCCACTGGTTGAAAGGTGTAAGCCAGAGTCTGAACTTCCATAGGTAATGACTCCCGCAAACGAGCCGACAATTCGTCTCTTCTGTTGAAATCAGGAGGCATGTAATGATCGGCGTTCTTCATGTGGCATCCCTGGCATGTTTGCGCACCGCCGGAAGGGATATAAGCGTGAAGATGGCTTCCATACAGCGTGGCGCACTGCACAGGTGTTTCAAACTCAAGGTTTGGGCCCAATCCATGGCATTGACCGCACATCAAAGAGTTCTTTAGAAGAGGGCTTTTCTTGACCGGATACCCCTGATGATCGGGGATGTCTTTGTTTCCGTACACCACATTTCTTTCCGGTCGTCCGTGAACAACGGCTTTTTCATTGTGGCACACCAGACAACTGATATTCAGCTTGCGCACAGTGGGTTTGTCGTCTTTGAGAATGGCATCGGCAATCTCTGCTGCCACCTCATCCGTAGCGTGCTTGATCTGAGGAAGATGGCATTTGAAACACGGAAAGTTTACCTTGGTAGCTTTCTCTCCCGTTCTAATGGCCAGCGGACCTCTCTTAAGGTACGAAGCCATGAATATCCAGTCATCCATGCCCATCAAAGGCCTTGCGTGGTGAGACTTCTCCCACTGCTCGTAAATTTGCTCATGGCATTCCCTGCAGCTCGACGAATCGAACATGGCAATGAGTTCCGCTACGGAGGAAGCTTGAGTAGGGGTTTCTCCATGTGCAAACGAGCCGATGAAAAGCAGAGAAACGGCTGTTAAGAGACCAACTGGCCATCCGGCATGAATGTCCAGAGAGTGAGGTGACTTCATCAAGTTATCACCAATCCTCTCATAACTTTTTTTGTTGATGCCCAACATCACCTGCAACCCTCCTTTTGTGACTCTGGTTCGACGCTTTTCGTGCGATCAGTCAGCGCAACTTACCCGCAACAACTTGAAGATGGTCCACCGTGAACGGCTGCCGCTATGACGTTCCCCTTGCACGATTCCTTTACAGCGGCTTTCACCTTTTCTACTTCCCCCGGAGACAAGACTGTGTTGCCCGTTTTTTGGTTAGGCTCTTAGCCATACCGAGAATCTCAAAAGGATTACGCATCATAAAGCGGCCCAAAGATAAGGCGTGAACAGCCCCGTGCAACCTTGAACGGCTCAAGACATTTACAGAAGTGACGCGAAGCGATCTCTGTTTCTGAATCAGCAATTTCGTCTTCTCTCCAAAAGTCCTCGGGGTCGTCAGTCGCCGTATCCTTTCCAGTCCTTCCATCTACAGGGAATTTGGCCTTTTCCCACGCGGGAAAGCCGGAACTCATGATCATCACGGTCTTGTATCCCAGTTGGACA
>JACRDE010000127.1 GCA_016212935.1 Desulfomonile tiedjei
GGCAGTGCACCGTCCTGGCAGGGCCGAGCGGGTCGGGTAAGACTACACTGCTCTCACTCGTAGGTCTCATGAGTCGGCCAAGCTCCGGCCGAATAACTATTCTTGGTAAGGAAACGACGCTCCTTGCGGAAAACTTCAGGACGTTGTTTCGCCGAAGACACATAGGATTCATTTTTCAACACTTTCAGCTGATCACAGATTTGACCGTGAAGGATAACCTCGATCTCGTGCTCTATCCGGAAGGGACACCCTTCGACACGATGAGAGAGAGGCGGACAAGCCTACTGGAGCGATTCGGGTTGATCACCAAGGTGGCTGAGAAGGCGTCAGTTTTGTCCGGCGGCGAGCAGCAACGTCTCGCCATAGCCAGGGCTCTCATGAACAATCCGGAAATTCTCCTCGTGGATGAACCGACTGCGCATCTCGATACCGCACTGTCTCAGCAGGTGATAGCTCTATTTAACGATCTGAAAAACGAGGGGAAGACACTCGTAATGGCGTCGCATGATCGTCTCGTCCTCGCCAGCGGTCTCGCAGAGAAGGTAATTCATCTTCGAGACGGGCGCATAATCCGGCAGGTGTAAATGATCTGGAACGCGTGGGTGCTGGGATTGATCATCGGTCAAATGGCAACTGTTGCGATCAACGCTGTTGCGTTCGCGAATGCCCTAAGAATTGTGCGCAATTGGAATACGAATTCGATGCTTCCAATGCAACTGGACCTGGAGCACCGTTCGGAGTTAATCGCCACGATTGTCTCATGTAGCCTGCTCTTTCAAGCCTTTTCGCTGATGGTTTTCGAGATAACGGCAAGATCCTTGGCTCCTTTTGTTCCCGGAGCTATGTGCACGGTGGGAATACTTGAGGCGCAGCCTCTCGGTTGGCCGGTTCTCTTTCTCAAGATAGCAGCGTTGTTCTTGTACGGTTGGTGGATCGTCCTCAACCACCTGGATAACCAGGTGGAAGGCTTTCCGCTTACTATTTTGAAGAGCTGGTACTTAATTGTAATCTTCCCCATGATTCTCACTGACCTTCTCTTGCAGATCGCCTTCTTCACACACCTTGATCCTGCAGTAATAACGTCCTGCTGTGGAGTCGTATTCGAGGTTGAAGGAGAAGGATTCGGTTCCTCGGTGGCGTCGCTCCCGCCTAAGCTCACAATGGTCGGACTTGTCGGACTCGTGGCTGTCTTGTTCCTTCTTTCGCTCCTCCTGAGGCGAATGAGCACACAGGGTGGTTGCATCGCCTATGCATTTGGTTCCGGTGCTGGGCTCGTCCTGGGAATTGCAGGTGTGATTTCGTTCGTTGCGCCGTACGTGTACATGATGCCTGCACTCCACTGCCCATTCATCTTCTTGGATGAGGAACACTCCAACTACGGGTACCTTGTTTACCTCCCACTTCTTGCAGCTTCCTTCTTTGGGATGTCGGCCGGGATTCTCGTTGTGGTCGAGCGCGGATTCCAGTCTCTGGTGACCGTTTCCCACAACATCAGGATGCGATACGTCCAGTGGTCAGGCTTGTTGTGGCTGGTGTTCCTGGCTGCGGCCTATGGACCTGTCATCAAATTCTGGATCGCAACGGGAGGCAAGGCCGACCTGTTTCAAGTGGGCTATTAGCATTCGTCGGCCACCTGGCACACTGATCAGTGGGACGACATGTGATAGATTTGACAGCCATGCTTCATAGGAGGACTTACGCGGATGGAAAGAAGATCCTTCTTCAAGGCTGCCGGCGGGCTTTGTGGGCTCCTATGGCTCTTGGTAACACATAGCCTATCGTTTGGCGAGGGGTTTCCCAAGGCCGGGAAAGACGATCGCTGCCCTGTCTGCGGTATGTTCGTACATAAGTATCCCAAGTGGGCTGCCGGCTTCGTGTTTCAGTCTGGGGCGCGCTATTTTCACTGCTGTCCCAAATGCATGCTCCATAATCTCCACCAAGTGTCAAAATATCAGCCTGGAGAAACCAGCGAGAATATTCGCCAGATCTGGGTCACCGAATACTACACCACCAAGCAAACGGAAGCACGGGAAGTATTCTTTGTTGTGAGCACGAATCTCGTTGGCCCAATGGGGCTGGATCTCATTCCCGTGAGAGGGAAGGCCGCTGCGGAAAACCTGAAGAGAGACTACGATGGGGAACTCATCCTATCTCTCGATCAAATCACGCCGGACGAAATTAGCAAGGCGCGCAGCGGACGGCTAAAGCGAAAGAGCGATTTGTGACCTGTGCGTGAGCTCAACGAAAATTCTCTGGCGAGAATCCGATAAAGATAGAATTCTTGACTCAAGTCAAGGCGCGATCAGAACGAATGAATTATTGGCAGAACATGAAATGCAATCAGGGGGGCCAACACTAGTCCGGTCGATCAGTCGCCTGGAAGGAAAGGCAGAAAAATGGGAAACCGCTTACGCAGTGAATTGATGGTGGAGAAGGATCCTTTGTTTAAAGATCGGGTGGCAGTGGAGATGAGGAAATATTTCAATACAGACTCACGGCGAATAGATCACGCCTCAAGGGTAGCGCTTTATGCAGAGAAATTGGCCGTAGAGGAGAATGGCGATCCTGCCGTTGTGATTCCGACCGCCTATTTGCATGATATCGGCATCAAAGAAGCCGAAAGAAAACATAAGAGCACTGCCGCGAGGTATCAGCACGAAGAGGGACCACCTATAGCCAGGGAAATAATGGAGAAGTTGGCCGCAACAGAAGAATTGATCACAGAGGTATGTGATATCGTGGGCCATCACCATAACCCGCGGCCGCATGAATCAATCAATTTCAAAGTCTTGTATGATGCGGACCTGATTGTGAACATCGAAGACAATCTCCGGGAAAATAAGATAAGTGCTGAGGCAGTTCGCAAACTCGTTACCAAGAGGTTCCTTACCTTGAGTGGTCAGAAAATGGCTGTCGCCATGTTCATTCCAAGTAAGAAGGAGGTGTAGCCTTATGATCGCTGCCATATTTGAAGTCTGGCCCGCAGATAATAGAAAACAAGAGTATCTCGATATTGCCGCTAGCCTCCGGCCATTACTTGACGGAATCGATGGCTTCATCTCCGTTGAGCGCTTCGAGAGTATTTACGAGCCAGGGAAGATCCTGTCGCTTTCCTTCTGGAGATATGAGGAAGCTCTCGCAAAATGGCGAAACCTTCCAGCCCATCGAGCGGCGCAGGCGAAAGGCAGAGCCGAAGTTTTCAAGAACTACCGAATCCGAGTCACCGGTGGTGTCGTGAGAGACTACAGCATGTCAGATCGTGATTCGGCACCAGACGATAGCCGTCAGTTCCATGACTAGTGTTATGATCTCGAAATAAACCGGACATTTTTTCATGGAACACGTCGGGTAATCACTCCGGCTACAAGGGAGCGCGCAGACAGCCCTTGTAGCCGTTTCATTCGGATGGGATTTCCTGGGCAGAATGCACAATGAAAGCACAAACCGAAGAAAGGAGCGAAAAGGCAGTCAGAGATCGTGAGAGGCCCTTGAAGAAATCAAGGTACTGCAAGGCTTTCTCCCAATTTGAGCTTCTTGCAAGAAAATCCGCGAAGACAAACGCTACTGGACTCAGATGGAAGCGTATATCAGAGACCACCTGGAGCCGAATTCAGCCATGGGGTTTGTCCTGAATGTGTCAAGAAACTCTATCCAGAGTTGGAGGGATGATACGCCGTGATCCTGTTCTCCCGCATGAGTGTTTGTTCGCGGGATTTCTGTCCGTCGGTTTCCATCGGCACCACCCAAAGGAGAAGAAAATGAAGGAATCAAAACCCGTACAGACTGTGCCCACGTCGGAGAAAACTATCGGAGAGATCGTGGCCGACGATTACCGAACTGCCAAGGTCTTTGAAGACCACGGGATCGACTTCTGCTGTGGGGGCAAGGTTGCCCTCGGGTCAGCCTGCACGGAAAAAGGGATCGATCTTGCTACGATAACAAGGGAACTCGGTGCAGCGAAGAGTGAACCGGTCGAGCGGAGCCAGAATTATGCCTCGTGGGAACTGAGCTTCCTGGCGGACTACATCGTCAATGCCCACCACACCTATGTCAAGGAGAATACCGGGCAAATTACCGCCTATGCGCATAAGATCGCCACTGTCCATGGCGCTAACCATCCGGAGGTCATCAAGATTGCCTCCATCTTTGACAAGGTCGCAATCGATATGGCCTCCCACCTACAGGAAGAGGAGGAGGTTTTCTTTCCGGCGATCAAACGAGCCGACGCGGCCAGAAAGGAAGGCTCAGCACCGGAAGCGAAGGACATCGAAACGATCCGGAATTCAATCAGGAAACTCAGTCATGAACACGAAGAAGTTGGCGATGCGATCCACTCCATTCGCCATCTCGCAAAGGACTATGCGATACCGGGGGATGTCTGCAACACCTTCGTGGTCACTTATCAGAAATTCAGGGAGTTCGAGAACGACCTGCACAAGCATGTGCACCTCGAAAATAACATTCTGTTTCTTAAGGCGGCAGATCTATAAGAGGATACTTTCAGCCGAGCCGACAAGAGCGTATCATGACCAAATTCCCATACTGCCTGGATGCATTCAGGAGTATGATCGGATGGGCGGGCACTTGTAAGACTGCTTATGGCCACGGTACTGCGGAGGGGAATCCCAGAGACGACACATCATTTCGTGTCGAGAAAATCGTGAGCAGACGGCAAAGAACTTGTA
>JACRDE010000131.1 GCA_016212935.1 Desulfomonile tiedjei
CACCGTCACCCCGGCGAAAGCCGGGGTCCAGAATTTGTTCAAGAGACTGGATTCCGGCCTTCGCCGGAATGACGGATAAGGAGCCGAACATCCACAGGTTAGCGCATATGGGGTTTGCGGGGAAACTATTTACAAAGAGGTCCCCCCAATCTTACTTCTTTGAATGCGCAGTGGTATTACTTTGGTAGTTGCAGACTTGCGGGAATACATTACTGCGTCGATCAACCGGGCTAATTATTCTTCCTCGTCCTCCGCAAACTCTGGATAGAACTCCTTTACGCATTTAGGGCAAATACCGTGGCTGAAATCAGCCTCGGAGTGGTCACGAATGTAGGCCTCTATTTGTCGCCAGTATCCCTTGTCGTCACGTATCCTCTTGCAGGAGGCACAGATCGGCAGCAATCCGCTGAGTTTCTTGACTTCAACCAGGGCCTGTTGAAGCTCCGTGATGAGTCGCTCTTTCTCACGCTCGGATTTTTTGCGCTCGGACACTTCTTGGACGAGTTTTTCATTGAGCTGCTTTAGTTGGCGGTTTACCCTGTCCACCTCGAGCTTGTGGGTCACTGCTGTTTCGAACGATGAAATGAGTAGATCGAGAATCTGCATTCGCTCGGCGGTCAGGAAATGCTTTCGGCCGGCAAAATATATTTCCACTCCCAGACCCGCAGCGGATCGCCTTCGCAAATCCCTGTTCACCAGCAAGTACTGAATCCGGGACAGGAGTTCCCTTTCCTGATAGGGTTTGGTGATGAAATTATCCGCGCCGCAACGGAGCCCATTGAGAATGTCGGCCGGGTCCGACAGCGACGTCACGAGCAACACTGGTGTATCCTCCAGTTCCTTGTCCGCTTTTACCAGGCGGCAAAGCTCATACCCGTCTATGCCGGGCATTACGATGTCGCTGACTATCAATGTCGGCCGATGATCTTTCAAATATTCGAGGGCTTGTTCTCCGTCACGAGCTATCGTAGCCTTGTAACCGGCGTCCTCGAGTGCTCCCTGCAAACAGAGGGCCTGGGTAGGACTGTCTTCAACCACAAGGATTTCAACGTGCGCGCTATCGATCCACAAAGAGAACTCACCGCCCACTTGTTGGTTCATGATCGGTTACTCGCCCTTCTTGAAGAAACTGAACCAAATATATTATTTTATCGGGTCAGATCTAATTGCTCGGATAATCGAGACTGCGAATGAAAGATATCTTATTTATAGGAAAAAAGCTCGTCAGCAAAGCGATATATCCTGTTGGCGCCGTATTGGTGCTTTGGATATCCGGTTTGATCGTTCGGCGTTACCGGCCTAACAGCTCTGCAGGCACCGTTCTTATCTTGCTGGGGGGGGTACTGCTTGCCGTTATGGCTTCTCCGATTACGTCGTATATCTTGTTGCAGCCCTTGGAGTCCTGGGCAGGCCCGTACGCAGACCCTGAAGAGCTGATGCGCAAGAATGTGCGCTACGTAGTCGTACTCGGGGGAATAACCGCCGGCCAAGACTTGTCCCCGGCCGATGGTTGGGGCAACGCGATATTCAGGGTAATGGAAGGGGCTCGACTCTGTCGTCGGATGCCGGGAAGTCGCCTCGTGCTCCTGCAGCCCGGGTTCTATCCTATCCCACGATACAAAGAAAAAATGGCTGCATTACCCAACGAACTGGGTATACCAGAACGCGACCTGATCTTGGAAAGAGGGGCATTGGATACCGGCGACGAGGCCGTACTGGTCCGCGGAGTAGTGGGGGAGGAGCCGTTCGCTCTAGTTACTTCAGCGTATCACATGCCGAGGGCTCTCAAAATTTTTCGCAAAGCTGGACTGAACCCAATCCCGGCTCCATGCGAATACATTACTGCTAAGTTCCCTCACTATATCGACTGGTTTGGAATTGATGCGATGTCGATCCTCAGGTCCCAGCTCGCTATACATGAATACGTCGGCATAGTGTGGCTGATGATAACGAACGAACTGCTTCCGGCGCGTCTCCGACCTCTCAATGAAGGGTAGTTTCTGCGCGATAGTCCAGGGGGTCGTGAGAGGGAAGACCTCGCTTCACTGGCAACAAGGCACTGTCTTGAGAATCGGTACGGTGACTATTCTTCACGAGGCAAGGCAGTCGTGTATCGAGCAGATGCTGAAGCGCCATCGTGCTGCTTCAGGATGGAGGCACCTTTTTTCTCTGTCGGAGCCTTCCCTTGAAGGAAAAAGCGGCACATGCCTTCGGCCTTGGAAAGAGTGGCATTAGTTTCCACCAGAGAGGCCAATTTCTTGAGGCCCCAATACGAATAGCTGTTGACCCCAGGTGCAATCAATCTGTTGAACTTGACTCGTTGCTTTACGGGCTTAGGGTAATACCCCATCCTGAACTTGAATTCATCCACGCTGGGAGGAGCATCCAGTGAGTGCAGGCCGTACAGGATGGATTTGGTACTCGTGCCCTCGAGGACTCTGGTGGTCACCTCAAACGCAAGGGCGTTGTTGGCGTGAAGAGCGAGCATGTCGCTGCAACACTGTTGATACAGCATATAAACCCAGTCGTCCATTTGGAACGTTATCACGGATGCGGCCAACTTTCCGTGTTCTTTGGTGAAAGCCCCCCAAGCGGTGAATCCGGGCAGGTCTCCGGCAGCACAGCACATCTTCTGCCAGTTTTCGCTGGAAAAAGACGGATTTCTGGACTGCCGGTTGAGGGTATCTTCTTGAAGGCTCCACCCTGTTCGAGCGAGTTCGGCCAAGCTTATCCGTTCAACGGAGCATTTACTGAGGCCTCTTCTAACGTTTTTTCTGGCCCATTTGCCCAGTCGGTCAAGTCCGTAGGAATCGCCTTGAAAAACAGCGTGGTAACTATGCATTCCTTCGCCTGCGGACGAGTGCGTGGAATAGCGGAGGGCCAGGGCTCTATTTTTTATCAGTAGGTCGTCCAGCTCGCTTTCATCAGGCTGGATGATCCACTGGTATGGAAAAGCCTGGTAGGTCCTCATCCCGAGTTCCACCCACCATGATGAAGCTGTTTTGATGACTTTTAGGCCCTGCCTTCTGAACCATTCGGCAAAGACTTCACTGTTCATGGCTAATTACCTTTTTTGTGAGATGAAACGGTTTCCGCGGGCAACATACGGGGTCGTCCGCGTCGCATTGAACATTCCTCAGAAAGTA
>JACRDE010000132.1 GCA_016212935.1 Desulfomonile tiedjei
AGCGGTACACCGGATCGGGACATGGAGTCAAGGAAATTCATCTGAGGTTCGGCCCAACAGGATACCATGTGCACCCAACAGCGGTATTTTCATTGTCTTATCGAGATTTGGAGGAAGATCCGAAATCGACAGGCTTTACATTTCCCGTCTCGGTTGATATGACCACTTCTTGAAAACTTCCTTACGAGTGCACTCGGAGTAGTCTATGGCTGATGAAAGTCATGTCGGGCAAATTGCGAACGAATTGGGCGTCAAAGTTAAACAGGCGCACGCGGTGGCTGTGCTTCTGGAAGACGGCTGCACAGTCCCCTTTATTGCCAGGTATCGCAAAGAGGCCACAGAATCGCTGGACGAGGTTCAAATCAGCACAATTCGCGATCGTCTCGAACAACTTGCGGAACTGGACAAGCGGCGGGAGGCCATACTGAAGTCCCTGGAGGAACGAGAACTCCTCACGGATGATATAGAAAAGGCCGTCCTGGCTGCGGATTCTATGACCGAACTGGAAGACGTGTATCTACCGTATCGGCCGAAACGTCGCACCAGGGCCACGATAGCCCGTGAGAAGGGGCTTGAGCCGCTTGCCGAAAACATCTTTGCCCAGGGAGCGCTTGATCCGGCAATTGAAGCACTCAGTTTCATCAACCCGGATAAGAGTGTGGAATCCGCTGAAGATGCTCTCGCTGGAGCTCGCGATATCATTGCAGAGAAAATCAGTGAATCGCAGGAAGTTCGCGCTGTCGCCCGTAAGCTTTTTACTGAAAAAGGCCAGGTGCGCTCCAAGTTGGTTGCAGGCAAAGAAAGTGAGGGCGCAAAATTCCGCGACTACTTCGATTGTAGCGAAAACATTTCGTCAGTTCCAGGCCATAGACTCCTAGCCATGTTCCGTGGCGAAAAAGAAGGCGTAATTTCGCTTCAGATCCGACCGCCTGAAGAAGAAGTATTGTCAGTCCTTAGGAAACGTGTGTTGAAGGCTCGCAATGAAGCAGCCCGGCAGGTGGATCTAGCCCTGGAGGACGGCTACAAGCGACTGCTCGCTCCTTCTATGGAAACCGAAACCCGTCAAGAGGCCAAGAAACGGGCAGACGAGGAAGCCATCCGAGTCTTTGCGGAGAACGTCCGTGAGCTGTTTTTGTCGCCGCCTCTGGGCCGGAAACGAACGATGGCCCTTGATCCGGGGTACCGGACGGGGGCAAAGCTTGTCTGCCTGGATGGTCAAGGAAAGCTGCTACATTCCGACACGATCTACCCGACCCAATCACAAAAGATGACCGACCAGGCCGCTGCTAAGGTGCAAGAATTATGCAGGAAATTTGAAATTGAGGCCATTGCCGTTGGAAACGGGACCGGAGGACGTGAAACCGAAGCATTTGTTCGCTCCCTCGGACTGGCTAAGTCTGTTACTGTGGTAATGGTTAACGAGAGCGGTGCCTCGATATACTCAGCCGGAAAGGTGGCCAGGGAAGAATTCCCGGACCACGATGTCACCGTTCGCGGTGCGGTATCCATCGGACGTCGCCTAATGGATCCTCTTGCTGAACTCGTGAAGATAGATCCCAAATCCATAGGTGTCGGTCAATATCAGCACGATGTGGATCAGGGGGCGCTAAAGCGCAGTCTGGACGACGTGGTGACAAGCTGCGTGAATCGAGTGGGCGTGGAGGTTAATACCGCAAGTAAAGAGCTTCTTACCTATGTTTCTGGATTGGGACCGACACTTGCGAAAAATATCGTGACGCAGCGAGACTCCAAGCACCCTTTCCGTTCTCGCAAAGAGCTCCTGAGTGTTCCCCGACTGGGACCAAAAGCATACGAGCAGGCGGCAGGATTTCTGCGAATCCGTGAAGGTGAAAATCCACTAGATGCGAGCGCAGTACACCCTGAAAGTTACCCCATAGTCGAGAAATTTGCGCGGGACCTGGGTTGCTCTGTCAAGGATCTCATGGACGACGAGGAGCTCCGGAAAAGGGTGCGTCTTGAGAATTATGTCACCGAAAAAGTCGGACTACCCACGCTGAAGGATATTATGGCGGAACTGGCGAAACCTGGCCGAGACCCGCGGGACAAGTTCGAGTCCTTCAGTTTCGCAGAAGAAGTTAATTCTATCGAAGACGTGAAACCGGGTATGAGATTGCCTGGCATTGTAACGAATGTAACAAAATTCGGAGCGTTCGTGGACATTGGAGTCCATCAGGACGGACTCGTTCACATAAGCCAGCTTGCTGACCGTTTTGTTAACGACCCTGCGGAAGTGGTGAAACCTCAGCAAAGGGTTACGGTGACAGTCCTGGAAGTGGACATGGAACGCAAGCGCATTTCGCTTTCGATGCGCTGATTCATTTTCCAAGCTACTTATCCGTCCATCTGTTTTATAGGGGAAGGAAACGACCACGCATGCTTTGTTAGGTTTGAGGGAATTTGAGTCACTCGGTGCAACCGGCGAACCTAGGTCCTTATTGCCAGGAGAGACGACCCGAAGCAATCGCAATAATTGACCACTTGAAATTGCTTCGCCGCGCTCGCCATAACACGCTGCGGAGCCTCGCTGCACCGCGTAAGTGAATGATTTTTCTTATGTTCAAAATAGTTTGACAAGAGACCATTCTTCAGATAGATTTAATATGAACCTTAACTTGTGTTTCTCCAGTCGACCTCACGTTAGGACACGGGCGTTATGCAAGGATTAAGATCTCCGGACATAGGAGCCCCGTGCCGAGAGTGTCACGCCGAAAAACCAGCCGGTTGTCCCCCGTTCACAAAGAGCCCTTGTTCGTAACCGTAAACGCACTCTCTCAAAATTTGTCGAAGTGCTTTTCCTCAAAGGAGCTAGAAAATGAGCATTAACATCTATGTCGGAAACCTGTCTTTCAATGCTGATGAAGGCGAACTCAAGGGCCTGTTTGAAAGCTACGGGGTAGTTGACTCTGCCAAGATTATCACTGATCAGTTCACCGGCCGATCCAGAGGATTCGGATTTATCGAAATGCGAAACCGTGAAGAAGGGCTTCGCGCAATCCAGGAATTGGATTCCAAGAATGTCGATGGCCGCAGCCTGAAGGTGAATGAGGCACGTCCCAAGAACAGCTCTGGTGGCGGAGGCGGTGGCGGAGGCGGTGGTCGACGGGATACCGGAAGATCGCGCTGGTAATTGGCTGTCAACAATAGCATAATGTGAATCAGGGCAAGAGCTTGACTTTGCGGGCTCTTGCCTTTCACTATTCTAATTGGCGTCTTTGAGGAGGACCTCCTGGGCACATTGTTCAAGCACGCTCTCTGTCTGCACCCCTATTACCGGGACAGCCATTCGGGTTCGTTAGGGCTCGCTGTGTTTCCGCCCACCGGCCTCGAATATATAGCTGCTGCGCTTGAGCCTCATGTGGACAGGGTCACAGTGCTGGATCTCCGTATTCCCGGCCCTATGAGGAACCTGGCGACTCTTAAGAAATTTGTCGCCGACGAGATCGACCTGCTCTGCATCAGCGTCAACTGGGAATACCAATTCTCCGAAGTCTGTGAACTGGTTAACTCTCTCCCTGGCAGCGTATTTACGGTCATTGGGGGAAAGCAGGCCACGGATTACGTGGAGGAGGTGTTCGATTTATGCCCTGGTGTCGACATAATTGTCCGAGGTGAAGGGGAAGAAGCCATAGCGGAGATCGCCAAAGGGTTTCGCTCGGAAGATGTCGACGGGATCTCTTATCGCAACGGATCAGAGGTGACACACAATCCGAAACGAACCCTTCAGAAGGTAGACTCCTACCGCTTCCCTAACCGAGAACTGCGTCAGCAGAAGTATCATTTCAACATAGGTGGATTTGCGTTGCGCGGGGAGGAGTTTGACATCATAGTCACAGCGCGGGGCTGTCCGTACCAATGCAAGTTCTGCACGTTCACCCTCAACCCGTGGGGCCAGAAACGCGTCTATTCAGCTCGTTCCATAGAATCGGTGATGGACGAGATACGCGGGATATCAGCCGGAATAATTTTAATTGCGGACGAAGACTTCTTCGTCAATCCAGCCCGGGCCAAGGCCATTTGCGAAAGGATTGTTGCCGAAGGAATAGAGAAAAGATTTCTTGTACAAGCCAGGATCGAGATATTCAAGCATCCCGAAGTCCTAGAAGCGGCGGAAAAGGCCGGCATTAAGATGTTTCTCTTGGGGATCGAATCTCCGACCGACCGGATTCTGGAACAACTCAACAAAGGCTTTGATACCGCTGTTGTCAGGAATGCCTTTGAAACCTTCCGCAAATATCCATTCTATTACCACGGCTATTTTATTTATGGGAATGTGACAGAAACGGATGAGGAAATGATGCAGATCCCGGTATTCGCAAAGGAACTGGGTCTGGATTCAATAACATACCAGAAATTGCGGATAGAGAAATACTCGCCACTGAAAGAACTCGTTGAGGCCACACCAGGCTATTATATCGGGGACGATCGCATACTCTATCGTGAAGGCGCGGGACGACCGGGCCTCAAACGCATTAGCTCCAGAATCACACGTAAGTTTTATACTCCTGCACAGGTGTTAGGAATCGCCTGGAAGGTCTTTCGGATACGTCTGTTCACGACTCGTAATATTGCTCCACTATTGTTGGCGCTGCCGATCGTGCTAGGTCACACCATCGGCCGCAAAGTGGACAAGAAATTGAGGCGGTTTCAGTTCTGGCGCTTGCTTCTTGCCAGGACGAGAATGGCGCAGGGGCCGACTTGAAAAGACTCGAGCACAATCGTCGCAGTGATAACTGCTCCCAACGCAATTCGCGGCCTCGGATTGCGACACACTTCCATTTAACAGACAGTTCCGCACCATTGGGATCCCGCGCTGTTGGTGCACTAGGTGGTGGACAGTTTGTCCATCTGAGCGTGCATGATGCACTGGGATTTCTTGGCTGGGCTATATAGGAAAGGAGCGCACACTCATGCCGGGTGTCGTGGTAAGAGAAGACGAACCGTTTGAAAACGCATTGAGACGATTCAAGAAGCAAATGCAGAAATCCGGAGTGCTAGCGGAGGTCAAGAAGAGGCGAGCTTATGACAAGCCTAGCGTGAAGAGAAAGAAAAAAGCCATCTTGGCCCGCAAGAGACTTCTAAAGAAAATGAGAAGAATGCGCCGATTCGGATAACTGCGGTGCGTTCCCCACAAAGACTGATCCATTTTTCATGCTCAAGGTATTCTCTTGAGCCATGACGACTATGGCGTGTCTCAAGAGTTTTGGCGACTTGCCCCAGCAAGACCTATGAGCATGTGCCTTCAGTCGAGTAGTGCTTGAAAACTGCAGATGGTGCCGTTTTGGGCAAGTGTCCTCCGCGTCCCGCACGGCACAGTCTGACTTCCCTGCAGACCCGCCCGAAACGGCGATCAGACATGCTATACCATCTCGCTTTCAAATATGTAAAATCGGGGAGGAACTCTTTACCAAAGAGGGTCCCCCCAATCTTACTTCCTTGAATGCGCATGGGTTTTGTTCATGAATCCGATGTCGCACTTTTCCGCCGTCCTTTACAGCTCGCGGTGCAAAAAAAGCTTGACACGAAACTGAGTTAATCTACTTTACCAACTAAATAATCTTTAATGGCCACCGAGACCACGGAGTTCCATATCGCTACTGCTAAATATTGGAGCAAGAATAAAGCAATTGAGAATATGCGCTCGGCAATATGCGGTCAGGAAGGTCTTCTGAGATGCAAGGCTCTCCTGACGGGATTCAAACAAAACATGGGAGGCTATGAGAATGTTCAGAAAAGAAAGGAGAGAGCCATGAAGAAGCGGGCATGCGTGCTTTGTGCAGCGGTGTTCATGGCCTGCGTGATTTTTCTCCCCCAGGTAGTCTCAGGGCAGGCGAATAAACCAATCAAGATAGGCGTGATCGCCGACAAGACAGGTGGCCTTGCCGCCTACGGCTACTCCCACGAGAAGGTGCTGAAGACCGCAGCAAAAATGACCAACGAAAAGGGCGGCATTAACGGGCGCCCTGTTGAGCTTTACGTAGAGGATACTGAGAGCAAGCCCTCGGTAGGGGCGCTGAAATTTAGGAAGCTCGTCGAGACGGACGGCGTGGATTTCGTGATCGACTCGAACATGTCTGGAGTCGCAGTAGCCTGTGCACCCATCGCAAAAGAGCTGAAGACACCTTACTTTCCTTCCGCCTCTGCGACGGAGATATCGGGCGAGAAGGGCAACCGTTACGTGTTCCAGCTTTGCACCTCGATCCGTGAAGAGGCGAAGGGTACAGCGAAGTGGGCCGTCCAGAGCCTCGGCAAAAAATGGGTGATCGTGGTGGTGAACTACGCTTGGGGGTGGTCGAACCAAGAGGACTTCACAAAGTACATCACAGAGAACGGCGGGCAGGTGCTCGAATCGATCCGCGTACCGCTCGGTACCAGCGATTGGCTGCCTTATCTCAAGGGGAAGATCCCCAAGGAAGCGGACGCCGTTTACCTGGCTGCCTTCGGCTCGGACTTCCTCTCGGCCATCCGTGATATTCACGCAGTGCGCCCAGACATCAAGAAACTGGGAGCAGTCTACGCTCTTGCGGCCCAGGATCCGGCCAAGCTCGGCCCTGCGGTAGAGGGTACGTACTGTATCACCTCGTATCCGACTTATCTGTCAGGACTCGACACACCCAGCAACAAACAGTATCGGGATATTATCGGCGTGGACCCCGAAGGCCGGGAGAAAGGCACCGGCACCCGCTTCGTCCTGGCTTACAACTGGGCGGTCTGGGAGGCCTTTTTTGCATTGAAGAACTCTATGGAAAAAGTGAACTGGCAGGACAGGAAAGACACTCCCAAGGTGATCCAGGCACTCGAAGGCATGGAGCTCAAGGAAAGCCTGGAATTCCCACAAGGTAACGCCGTGATCCGAGCACCGGACCACCTTATCCAGGCAGGGCTGTACGTAGAGAAGGTGGAGAACGGGACCATTAGCGTCGTGGCGAGGATACCTGCGGCTGACGTAGTCTACCCGCCCATCGTAGACCATTCGAAAGAACAGTTTTGAGAGAGCGTGCAGCATTCTGTCCTGGCCGAACACCAGAGGCTGTCTCAAGACTATTTTGATGCCCAGAATCGTGCCACGATGGTAGCCCGGCGCTAAAGCACCGGGCTACTTTCAGTCGCCCCTTCGGGGTATAAAAAGAGGAAGTCCCATAGGGACGCTGGATAGTAGCCTGGCAATTCATTGCCGGGAGCCGCTATATCATGCCACGATTTCCTATCATGAGTCGATTTTGAGATAGCCTCACCCTCCAGCCCAGGGCAGATGAGAAAGATGAACCACCATGCCTGAATCGGCAGCCACCGTACTATTCCTCCT
>JACRDE010000133.1 GCA_016212935.1 Desulfomonile tiedjei
ACTTCTTTCAAAAGGGGTGATCACCGCAGGCAATGCTGTTTTAGGCTTAACCCGTTGGGTCATGATACTGGCTACGGTAACCTGTCCTCGATGCCGCCGAGAGGCTCTCAAATAGTCTATCCGGTTGACCTATGTCACCATAATGTTAGAGTTTTTTGGGAGGGGTCCGGGGAACCCTTTTTTGCACAAAAAAGGGTTCCCCGGAAACTCTTTCCAACAATCGCTCATATTAGGTTACTAAAGAAGGTTCCCCAAATTCTTACTGCTTTGAACGAGCATTGGTATTAGCCTAAAATCCTATTGCCTTTTCCCCTGCATGAACGGATTTGACCATGGCTTCCTCTCTCAAAGCTGCTAGGAGGGCGTCATGGCTGACCTCACTCGGATTCTTGAATTTGAACCTGTCACGGACCACTTTGAAGTCACCCGGAGCCAACCGGGAAATTTGCTTCAGTTGCGACTCGATTTTGTTGCTCATCCGAGAGCCGGTGAGAGGCAGCAACAGTCTCTTGTAAAAAGTGATATTCCCATCAGGTCTCAGGTAGCGGAATTCGAGTTTGTGGTTGAATCGGCGAAGGCTCGCATTGTCCAGGTCCGAGAGACGATTCGTCGTGAATATCTGGATTCCGGGGAACTGTTCCATCCAGGTCAAGAACTCGTTTGTGTGAGAGATTTCCCACGAACGTACTGCCCTGTCTCTTGTGAATATGAGCGAATCTGCCTCATCGAACACCAGGATTGCGTCTTTGGCAGCAGCCTCTTCGTAAGCCCCTTTTATATTCTGTTCAGTTCCACCAACCCACATGGACAACAGGTCGCTTCCTCTTTTGAAGACAACTTCTTTGTCAAGCTCCAAAGCCAAATGGCGTGCCAAGTGGCTTTTTCCCGTGCCAGACGGACCATGAAAAAGCAGAGCCATAGTCGACCCGTCATTGTCGTCCAATCTTTTCAAATGCTGTGTGTAAGCCTTCAATTCCTCAATCAGCCCCCTCAAGTCTGTTCCGGTGACATTGAGGCCTTCCAGGGTGAAGTTGGGATCGGCCAGCTTGGCTCGGTGAGGCTTTGTTCCCCCATGAGTAAGTGTCTCGTGGGCATCCAGAGACAGGTTCAGCGCCGAAAGCAATCCCTCATTTGAATGGCATCCTGTTTCTGCCGCTTTTCTCACCGACTGTTCTATGACTCCGGGACTGCTCTGAAATTTTGTTGCGAGATCCTTTACCTGCGACTCCTCCAAAATTGCACCCAGGTTGCGTTTCTCAAGGATCGATTCCCAGAGTCGTATCCTCTGAGCCGTGCTGAATGCCTTAAAGGGTAGACTGAAACTGAAGCGACGGGCTACGGATTCTTCAATCTGAGATATAGAATTCACTGTCCAGATCATCCTGACTCCAGGAGTCTCCAAAAGGTCGTGCAACCATCGTTTGTCAGAGCTTTCGCCGAAAAGTGACCACGAATCGCGGGTGCCGAGAATCACATCAGAATCATCGGCCAAGACAATCGACGATTCGCCATGAACAGCCATGTTCACGCAAGCGGTAAAAGCGAACTGTCGACGCCAATGCCGATCTTTTGCCGCATGCTCCACCAGGTAAACCGGCAATCCCAATTCTTTAGCCAAGCCAAGGGCATAGCTGGTCTTCCCCGTGCCCGGCGGTCCGTAGAGCAGGACGTGAGTCGACGATTCAGTCCCGGCACCCAGCAGAGTGAGAATGTGCTGAGTTGCAAGCGGATCAACCATGTGAGCATCCAAAGGTACAGGGTTCGGATCGATTTTCGTGAAGAATTCCGTTTTGAGGTCTCCGTGGGATGCGGTGTTCAACAGCTGATGAAAGCTCGCTTCCAGAGAAATGGAATTACCTCTGTCGTTTTCCAGTATCCCTATCTTTGTGAGTTTTCCGTTGATCGCTAGGGCAATCTCGACATCCGAGGCGTTAAGGATGGTAGCCAGGTAATTTCGGCCTGAAAAACTATGGCAGCCCAGATGATACTCAAAAAGGCGCTGCGCTTCGTCCCATATTTGAAGTAGCGAAAGAAACAAGCAAATCTCGATTTCCAGATCACTTAGTCTGAATATTTCCTTGAACAACGACAGGCTGTTTTCCACCTGAGAAGCACCGCAGTACTGGATTGTATCCAACCATTGATTCAGCGTCTTTTTGAGGAGCCGCGTGACAGTGTTCTGCAGGTCCCTTCTCATTCCTCTCACCAAGCTCAGGATGGCGTTGGCAAACACGTGAGACTCGAAAATATCCTCTCCGAGATGCTGTTCAAACTGTCGTCTTTGCTGAACGGTTAGCAATGGGCGTAATTGATCGACAAAGTCCTCAAGCATTTCCGGGCCGACTAGCCAGTGGAGCATCTCAAGGAATTCTCGGTCCAATCTCGGTTGGCGAGCCAGTAGCTTGTCCAAGTATAGTGCCAACTTCTGCTTCATGAAGCGTTGGGACTTGTCCAGATCGGTTACCGCAGGCACGATTGGTTGTGATCTGGGAAAATGTCTTCGTCTCATGCAACCCTCCTTTGTGGATGAAATTGCTCATCGCTTGCTATATATATAAAACACATCTTCGTTCCATTAGATGGTGGGTATTCTCAAGTTTCGATCTCATACTAACTCCCATGGCGTAGAGCGGCACAACGAAGAATGAAAATCGTAGCGTGGGACGTCCCCGGCTTCGCCAGGGATAGATTGGGGTTGTGCCCGAAGAGTTCTGATTTTGTTTTCATGGAGGTGGAGACTCAT
>JACRDE010000134.1 GCA_016212935.1 Desulfomonile tiedjei
ACGCTTCGGATATTTCGTTCGTTTGCCCTAAATTGCATCCTCCTCCATATCCGCAACACTCGATACGGGTGGCTGGTAGACCTTACCCGACAGGGACTTGCACCCTGCAAGAGATGCCAAGCTTGGCCTGGCGCACTACCATTTCACTTTCAAATATGTAAAATCGGGGAGGAACTTCTTGTAAGAAGTTCCTCCCCGAACCCCACTTCAAGAACTTTTATCGCTCGCCGGTGTTAGAGATTCTTGGAAGGGGTTTGGGGGAACATTCTTTGCCAAAGAAGGTTCCTCCAATCTTACCGATTTGAAAGCGAATTCGTATCAGATGCTTGACGGGCCGCGTTTGGTCCAGAGCTGCATTTCGAACATGGTTACAGGGACAGTGAAAGTTCATTCAGCTTGATCCTGATCCTTCGCGTGAGTATGAACCAGAGCGATTCTCTCTTAGTGTCAATATGTGCGATTCCAAGCATTCCGGGCTTGATCTCCGAAGGCCTTTCACTCAATTCGGCCCTGACTCTGAACACGGCACCGAGCCTTTCCATGGACTCGGATTTTGGCGATATAGTCTTAACCCTGAGCTTGTATGCTTGATCCGGTCTGTAATTGAAATAGACATCGCCCGTTTGATTTTTCTCAATGTACCCTATGTCGCTTTCTCTTATGAAAACATCTGCTTCCAGATTTGCATATGGAGCAACTCTGCAAAACGGCTCACCAGCTTTGAAACGCTTTCCGACGAGTGTTTCGACCTTCTTGGTCAGCACGATACCATCAATCGGAGATTTGATATTGAGAAACTCCCTCTGCCAGTCGAGAAACTCCAAGTCCTGTCGTGCTCTCAGGCCTTTGATCGCCACCAATCGGCTTTCGGCCAGCTTCAAGGGATTCTCAGCTCCCATACTCCGCAAGATCTCCATTTCGGCTTCGTAGGCCTTCAGACTGCGCCTTGATTCTCTGATTTTATAGTCAATCTCTTTTGCCTCCAATTCGG
This sequence comes from Desulfomonile tiedjei, assembly GCA_016212935.1. Taxonomy (GTDB): domain Bacteria; phylum Desulfobacterota; class Desulfomonilia; order Desulfomonilales; family Desulfomonilaceae; genus Desulfomonile; species Desulfomonile tiedjei_A. The sequence continues at coordinate 992 of JACRDE010000134.1, forward strand.
CGAGCTTTTGGTCTTTTTTAACAGACTCTCCTTCTCTGGCAAAAACGGTCTGGACGATTCCCTCAATTTCCACAAACGCAATGTATTCGTGCTCCGGGACTACCTCGGCTTTTCCTCCGACGGTGAGCGTGAAGGGGTAGCATAGTGCGGCCAAAGCAAATATGAATGCCGCCGCTATTATCTTGGCTCTGAACCGCCGTTTTCTTCTATCGTCAGATGCGGATTCGCTTGACAGAGCTGCAAGGAATGACTTTCTCGCTCGCGAATCATTGGCCAACAACCATTTCTGCGCCAATGCCGACGAGAAGAACGGGACCATGTTCATGAACGTGTAGGTTTCCACCTGGCCCGGCGGAACTTTGTCGAAGAACTCGAGAATGAGATGTCCGATGACACTGTCATAGGTCGCAAAAGGAATCACCATCAACGAAAAACATCCGGACTGGTTCATATAGTCTTTCAGTTCCCTGGCCGCTTCCGGAGGCACATCTTTTTCAGGGACGGTGTCGGGAAACAAAATCAATCCAGTACGAATGTCTCTTAGCTTTGGGGCTAGTTCCGTGACTCTTCTGAAAACTTCGCCTCGACTATCCAATCGCGTCACGTTATTAGCTGCTGCAAGCGATGATTTACCCCTGAAGTGCAGAATGAGCAGTGACCTGTCAAAAGGGAGCAAAGACCTAGTGTCGTTGACCAGAACAAACTGCAGTTCATCGAGAGTTCTTGCCCGGGTGGCGTTTTTCGCTAATTCCAAAGCCGTAGCAAGAGCGCTTCGTCGCTGATCTATAGTCTGTTCAATGTTTTCGGCCACTTTCAGGTCCTCTCACAAATGCTTTCCGCAGAATTGCTCCCGGATTCCATCAACGCACTGGATCACAGGGAATGGCTTTACAGTCTCCGATCGCCAACACATTAGAAAATCATCTCCCTGTGAAAAACGCCATATATTGCATCGACGAGCCTTTTGATAGCGCTCTTCGGCTGATGTTTCACTACGACCCTGCCGGTCATCCCCAAAGGGAGTCCGGTTTGGTTCGGAAAATCCATTTTGCATAGATAGTACGGCTCAAGTGGGGTGTCTTTGCCCCCTTTATCTTGAATTTCTGTCGCTATTTCTCCCCCAAAACGGCTGGAAAAGGGAGACCCCTCGAGGTCTTCCGTCTTGAACCGGCTTACCTCTCGGACAGTGACTCGATGGGACATACCTGTCTCGACCGGCCACCATACGGAGACTGTTTCTCCGACAGGAACCGCGCTGACATCGGATTCCGGAATTAGGGCGAGCACTTCACAAGCGGTGCGACTAGCCAACTCCCCTACTACGGAGCCCTTCCCAGGCCAAGCTCCAGGCTGGAAAGCCGGAGACAGTTCCGTCACTGCTCCGTCAAATGGAGCTTTCCAGTCCAAATTGGAGAGATCCTCTTCTATCTTCTTTAT
>JACRDE010000135.1 GCA_016212935.1 Desulfomonile tiedjei
CCGTTTTCGAGAAGCACAGGAGGGAGCGGTTCGTCGGCGGCTGACTGTTCGGCAATACCGCTCTGGAATTGAGCGACTCGAATCCTCGTTTGTCGGAACTGATCGGGCAGGTATTCGATAACTGGACTGGACTCCTGGCTGAAGTGCTGCGTCACGCCCACGACGCGGGCGAGCTGAAGTTGAGCGTTTCGCCGGAAGTGCTTGCCAAACACATTGTTGCCACCATCGAGGGGGGAATCATGATGTCGAGGTTGAGCAAAAATGGAGATGATCTTCGCGACTGTTTGAACTCCCTTCGCGTGATCCTGGGAATCGAAACGAAGTAGAAGCGTTGTCCGTATGCCAATCGCAAAGAATATTGCGCATCTCATAATACTAGGCGTCAGGAGGTTATGACATGGCACGACTAGATCAGCTTCCAGAACCAATGCGGTCTCATATCGCCGGATTAGAATGCCCGAGCTTTGAAACGAACCCCTGGGTACAAGGACCGCCATTGCACGAACGGCGAGTGGCGTTAGTTTCTACTGCCGGCCTTCACCGCCGTGATGATCGGCCTTTCCAGATTATGTCCAGTGAATATAGGATCATTCCGGGCGACACCGCCACGAGAGATCTCGTGATGAGTCACACATCATCCAATTTCGACCGGACCGGCTTCCAGCAAGACTTGAACGTTGTCTTTCCTTTAGACCGAGTTCGGGAATTGGCCGAACAAGGGATTCTGGGATCAGTCGCGAGTTTTCATTACTCTTTCATGGGTGCAGCCGATCCGAAGAGCATGGAGGTTGTCGCACGTGATCTGGCAGGCCTGTTGAAGGACGACCTCGTGGATGCAGTCTTGCTCGTACCGGTGTGACCTTTCTGTACGCGTGCCGTTGGTGCGCTTGCTCATTTTTTTGAGGAAGAGGGATTGCCCACCACTCAGATCAGCCTGATTCGGGAGCACACAGAGAAGATAAAACCACCGCGAGCTTTGTGGGTTCCCTTCGAATTGGGGCGTCCCTTGGGGGTTCCCAACGATGCCATGTTTCAGACAAAAGTGCTGGTGGCAGCCCTGAGACTCTTGGATGAACCTACGGGGCCGGTATTGCACGATTTTACAGAAGAAGCGCCGTCGCTCCTCAAAGACTCGGCCTCGGGATGGGCATGTCCGTTAGATTTGAGCACTGAAGCAGTGGATCTGACTGACATGGAGCAACTACGCGTGGCATTCGGGAGGGAATTCAATGAGATGCGATCCTGGTACGAACTCGGTGTGAAGAGACGTGGTCGAACTACTTTCGGCGTGAGTGGTCTTGATCAGGAAAGCATCAGAGATTTCGTCATCGGATTTCTGGACGGGAGTCTTCCCAGCAATCCCAGAGAGGATCTTCCTCTTGGCCTTATGCTGAAGTTGGCTGCAGACGATCTCAAAACTTATTACTTTGAAGCCGCAACTGCTCAACCTGGGAAGGTGGCGCCAAGCGGCGAAGTGTTGGCAGACTGGTTTTGGCAAAAAACCCTCGCAGCAAAAGTGCTGCGGGCGGTGAAGGATTCTTGCATGAACAGTGATGACCGCATGCTGAAAGGCGTTGGTGAAAGACTTCTAATTCCCATGAAACATTCGTTCTAGCGGCCGCGGGAACCGGGGGATCTACGGAACGAATTCTTGAGAAAGAAATCAGACCTCTGAAAAGGAAGTGCCGAAAGTCCGAATGGCTCCCGAGAATTAAGTTAGGCAGAAACACGGGGGTAATTGCTGTGACCTTTAATACTGGAAAAAATCTGCTTTTCGCTTCTCTATTCGGAATCGTGTTCTGGGCCATGATCTTGGCCGGTGGAACGGAATTGACTGTAGGCGCAGCCATCGCTGACATCTCGGTTGATGATTACGCCGCAGCTCTTAAGTCGTACCTCGACGACAAGGGGATGGTCGATTACAAGGGCTTGAAAAGCAATCGCAAGCCTTTGGACGACTTCATTTCGTCCCTATCTAGTCTCGATCCCAAGATCTACGAAGGCTGGAACGACAAGGAAAAGATAGCCTTCTGGATAAACGCCTATAACGCTCTGACTCTAAAAGCCATTATCGACCATTATCCCATCGAAGCTTCGCTTCTCAAATCCCTTGTTTATCCCAAAAACAGCATCAGGCAGATCCCCGGAGTGTGGGACAAGCTCACGTTTGCGGTGATGGGCAGGGACATGACTCTCGACGGGATTGAACACGAAACCCTGAGAGCTAAGTTCAACGAGCCCAGAATACACATGGCCTTAGTCTGCGCCGCGATGGGGTGCCCACCCCTCAGAAATGAACCGTACATCACCGCGAAACTTGACGCTCAACTGGATGACCAGGCAGCAAAATTCCTGAGGGACCCGGAGAAATTTCGGATTGATCGCTCTAATGACAAGGTTTACCTCTCATCGATTTTCGACTGGTTCGGTCAGGATTTCGTAAAGACCTATGGTACAGATAAGGAATTTAAAGGGTTTTCAGAAAAAGAAAGGGCTGTCCTGAGTTTCGTAAGCAGTTATCTTGAGTCTGCGGACAAGGCCTACCTTTTGAAAGGGGGTTTTTCCATCGAATATCTGAAGTACGACTGGTCTCTTAACGAAAAGAAAACTCAAAGCACTCGCATATCCCTCAGTTTAGGACTCTGAGCGTACGCTGGCCAAGAAAATTGGCAATCCACCGTGTAAGAATTCGGGCGCTCGGACGACTAACGGTTAACACACGGAGGAATCGGAAAGGGCCTGATTGTCGCCCTCACCTCACTGACGGCAAATGACCAGAGGCTCTGAGATCCCGAAGGGGGAAAAAATGAAGAGACCGGCTGATGAATTGAAAATGAACGCATCGCGAATTGGTGAAAGAGGCTACACAAGGGTCATTTTGTTGCCCTTTATCGCATCTGGTCTGATTATCACTTTGTTTTTCTTACCAATTAGACAGTACCTTATTGCCGCTCTTGAGTGGACTCAAGGGCTGGGCGTATGGGGGCCGATCTTTCTCGCGGGAATCTATGTGCTAGCAGCGGTACTTTTCTTGCCCGGCTCAGTGCTAACTCTGGGTGCGGGATTCTTGTTCGGAGTGCCCGAAGGCCTGCTCACAGTTTGGATCGGAGCGAACCTTGGAGCGTTCGCGGCGTTCCTCGTTGGACGAACTATCGCTCGTGAATGGGTTGCACAAAAAGTAAAAGGAAACGCAAAGTTCGCTGCTATTGACGACGCACTGGGCAGAGAGGGTTTCAAAGTCGTGTTGCTGCTGAGACTGAGCCCGGTGTTCCCGTTCGACTTCCTCAACTATGCGCTCGGCCTCACGAAAGTCTCTTTCCGTAATTATGCTCTGGCCTCACTGATCGGAATGCTTCCCGGCACCCTTATGTACGTGTACTTCGGCTCGGCAGCAAGGTCCCTCACAGAGGTGGCTGCCGGCAAAGTGGAAGGAGGGTTTGCAGGCCAAGCGTTTTTTTGGGGCGGACTCGCCGCTACCATCGCGGTGGCGTTGTTTGTCACGAGACTTGCCCGCCGGAGCCTGAAAGCTGCAGAGACCTCCACTGTTGCCGGTCCGAAGACACCGCAAGCAGTCACGACCCTTTTGGATCAGGATGTCCAGGTTCTCCCTGACGACAAGCACAACCGGGAGTTGGTATCTAACGTGCATCCGCATGGTTGGGCCAATCCCCGCCCCCCAGAGCGCTACAACCTTGTAGTCATAGGCGCTGGCACCGCAGGGCTCGTTACCGCGGCAGGCGCAGCCGGCCTCGGGGCAAGGGTAGCTCTTGTGGAACGGCATCTTATGGGCGGAGACTGCCTCAACTACGGATGCGTACCCTCGAAGGCGCTAATCCGATCATCCAGGGCGTATGCGGAGATCCGAGCCTCGAAGAATTACGGCATCGAGGTTTCCGACGGAATAAAGATCGATTTTTCTTCGGTGATGGAGCGATTAAGAAGGCTTCGAGCAGGAATCAGTCATCATGATTCGGCACAGCGGTTTAAAGATTTGGGCGTAGACGTTTTCCTTGGACATGCCTCATTTACGGGCCCGAACACGATAGAGGTAGATGGCAGGTCCCTGCACTTCAAGAAGGCGGTCATAGCTACTGGCGCTCGGGCTGTGCACCCTGGAATCAAGGGCTTGGCAGAGGCCGGATTTCTCACGAATGAGACGGTGTTCTCCCTCACCACAAGACCATCGCGACTTGCCGTCATAGGAGGCGGCCCCATCGGCTGCGAAATGGCGCAGGCATTCCAGAGGTTGGGTAGCCAGGTAATCCTTTTCCACAAAAATGACCACATACTCGACCGCGAGGACAGTGACGCTGCGGAAATCATACAAAATCGGTTCATCAGAGAAGGCGTAATGTTGATACTCAACAGTGATCTGAAAGAAGTCGAGTTGGTCAATGGGGACAAGGTAATCCATTTTGAAGTTGGCGGAAAGAGAGACTCCGTTGTAGTGGACGAAATCCTCGTAGGAGCCGGTCGGGCGCCAAACGTGGAGTATCTCAATTTGGAGGCCGCAGGCGTGCAATATGACACACGAAAGGGAGTTTTCGTGGATGATTATCTGCGGACCACAAACCCTGCGATATTTGCGGCCGGTGACATCTCAATGAGTCACAAGTTTACCCACACGGCAGATGCTGCTGCTCGCATTGTCATCCAGAACGCCCTTTTCAAGGGATCTAAGAAGCTCAGTGCTCTCACCGTACCGTGGTGCACGTACACCGATCCCGAAATCGCACATGTCGGGATGTATGAAAGAGATGCGGAGAAACAAGGCATAGCCGTCGACACCTTCGTCAGGCCTCTCGCGGAAGTTGACAGGGCGATGCTGGACGGTGAGGACGAAGGATTTGTCAAGATTCATGTGAAAAAGGGCACTGACAAAATCCTTGGAGCAACCATCGTGGCAGCTCATGCAGGTGAAATGATAAGTGAACTGACGCTGGCCATGGTGGGTAAGTTGGGGCTCGGGACTATTTCGGGCGTCATCCATCCTTACCCGACACAAGCAGAAGCGATCAAGCAGGCCGCGGATGCGTACAATCGCACTCGGCTTACCCCGCTTGTTAAGACGCTCTTTACGAAATGGCTTTACTGGACTCGTTGAGGCGAGATCTTATAGTCGATACTGTTTAGGAGGAAATTCATGGACTCTTATTATGACCCCAAAGACCTTGCGAAATTCGCTGACGTTGGTGAAGAAGCTCCCGAGTTGGCAAAGAAGTTCTTCGATTACTACGGAGCGGTGTTTGCCGAAGGCGAACTCACCGAAAGAGAGAAGGCTTTGATCGCCCTGGCTGTGGCACATGCCGTTCAATGTCCGTACTGCATAGACGCCTATACCCAGACGTGCCTGGAAAAGGGAGCCAGTATTGGCGAAATGACTGAGGCCGTTCATGTCACCACAGCTATTAGGGGCGGCGCTTCGCTTGTGCACGCGACTCAGATGAGGAAAATCGCCAAGAAGGTTTCCATGTGAGCCACGGAGGGTGTCATGCATCAGAACCAAGCGCCAACCGACAAGGAAGCGAGTGCTGAAAAGATTCAGGTGGAACTTTTTTCTCGAACCTTGGCCAGACACGGACTTGATCTCAGGAAAGGTGAAACTAGCACACTCCAGATCAACGTTGGGTTGCTGTGCAACCAGATGTGCCGACATTGCCATTTGGAGGCTGGGGCAAGCCGTTCGGAATTAATGGATCGAGATACAATTGACGAGGTTGTTGCTTACGCTAAAAGAGCACGCTTCCAGGTGGTGGACATCACTCGCGGCGCTCCCGAAATGAACCCCCATCTGGGCTGTCTTATTGAAACGATAGCTCCCCTGACTCCAAGGCTCATGCTCCGGGCGAATCTCACTGCTTTGGCCCAACAGGACACGGACTATTTGCGGGAACTGTGCACAGTTAACCGGGTGGTCATTGTGGCGTCATTTCCTTCTATAAGCGGTTCTCGGACTGACTCTCTGAGGGGGAAAGGCGTGTTGGAGAAAAGCGTGGCCATGCTGAAGAAGCTCAATGAGTTGGGCTACGGCATGGACGGAACAGGCTTGGAACTCAACCTTGTTTCCAACCCAACGGGCGCCTTTCTGCCTGTATCGCAATCCCAGGCAGAAAAGAGGTTCAAGGCAGACCTCAGGCGAAAATGGGGACTTGCCTTCAACAATCTCTTCACATCTGCGAATGTGCCATTGGGAAGATTCCTCGTCTGGCAAAGAGACTCGGGAAATCTTGAGTCATACATGCAAAAGCTTTCAGCAAGATTCAATCCCTGTACAATCGAGGGTTTGATGTGTCGGACGTTCGTATCTGTGAATTGGGACGGTTATCTGTACGACTGTGATTTCAATCTTGCCAGGGGAGCATACCTTGGCGGTCGCAAGCGACATGTCTCTGAAATGGCCGGATTGCCGGAACCTGGGACACGAATACCCACAGGCAATCATTGTTATGCCTGCACGGCCGGGTCAGGCTTTACCTGAGGGGGCACCATTCAGACCTAGGCTAGGCCTTTCCGGCAACGAGATTTGTGATTTGAGGCGTGGATACATCCTTTAGAGGGAATGACAGCGTCAAGAAAAGCAGAGAGAAAGGTTTCCAATGCCGCGAGACATACCTATAGGTAACGGAAAACTCTTGGTGTGCTTTGACAGCGAATATCACATCCGCGATCTTTACTTTCCACACGTGGGTCAAGAGAACCACATGAGCGGGAATCCTTGCCGTCTGGGAGTTTGGGTAAACGGCAGCTTCTCGTGGGTTGGCCAAGATTGGAATCTTGAAATGAAGTACCTTCCAGACACCTTGGTCACCGATGTAAGCCTGCACAATAAGAAACTCGGAATACTCCTTTCATGTCGCGATGCTGTGGATTTTCACGAGAATGTGTATGTCAAGCAAATAACGGTAGAAAACCTGATGCCCGAAGAGAGGGAGATCCGCCTTTTTCTTGCCGCTGACTTCAACATATATGGCAACGACATAGGCGATACAGCGGCATATGATCCCGAGACAAAAGGGGTCGTCCATTATAAAGCCAGTCGGTATTTTCTTATCAACGGCTCAACCGAGACACGCACAGGTCTCGCTGGTTTTGCTGTCGGACAAAAGGGAATGGGCGGACTCGAAGGCACGTTTCGTGACGCAGAAGACGGCGCCTTGTCAGGCAATGCCATTGCTCAAGGTTCCGTTGATTCAGTGATCTGCCTCAGCATGGTTGTCGCGGGCGTGTCCAATAGCAAGGCGTATTTCTGGCTCGCCGTAGGGGAATCATGGCACCAGGTCCGTGTCCTGGACACAATTGTCAAGGAGAAAGGGCCCGAACTCCTGATTGCTCGCACCGCAGACTACTGGCGCATCTGGGTGCGCAAACAACCGCTTCGGCTAGATCTATTACCAGAGCCGGTGTCCGAGTTGTATCTCAGGAGCCTTCTCATCTTGCGAACTCAGATGGACTGGCAAGGTGGAATCATCGCTGGAAATGACTCGGACATTATCCGTTTCAATAGGGACACGTATTCATACGTCTGGCCAAGGGACGGGGCTCTCGTGGCCAATGCAATGGATCTGGCTGGCTACATCATGCCCGCTCAACGTTTCTATGACTTTGTTGCCGGCACAATTGGACAAGAGGGATACTTTTGTCACAAGTACAATCCGGATGGGACTCTCGCCTCTTCCTGGCATCCATGGTGGGACAACGGGCAACTGCAGTTGCCCATTCAGGAAGACGAGACGGCTCTGGTAATATGGGCACTATGGCACCATTTCGTTAAGTATCGTGACATAGAATTCATCAAACCTCTGTATAAACTTGTCATCAAAAACGCTGCCGATTTTATGTGCAGCTTCAGAGATGCGGAAACCGGCCTTCCAGCACCAAGTTACGACCTCTGGGAGGAGCGCCGCGGCATTTTCGCCTTCACAGTCGGCGCTGTCTTCGGCGGACTTACTGCAGCATCGTTGTTCTGCAAGGTGTTTGGAGAAACGGCGAAAGCGGAACAGTACGGGCGGGTCGCTGCAGAAATCCGTGATGCTGCTTCAACCCATCTCTGGTGCGAAGATCTGGGACGATTCTGTAGAGGGATTTCCCGTAACCGTGCGGGGAGTTTGGAACTTGATCATTCGCGAGATGCGAGCATCTGGGGCCTTTTTGCATTCGGGCTTTATGCTGCCGACGATCCCAAAATAATTTCTACCATGTCCGATCTGAAACAAAAATTGTGGGTACGTACTGAAGTTGGAGGAATGGCACGATACGAGAACGATGGGTATCAACGGGCGAGCAACGATGTGCCTGGAAATCCCTGGTTTATATGCACCCTCTGGCTCGCTGACTTTCTTTTGGAAAAGGCTCAGGATGAGAAGGACATCGCTGAGGCAATTGATGTCGTAAAATGGGTGGCAGAACATGCACTCCCCTCGGGGGTGCTTGCCGAGCAAGTCCACCCTATCACAGGAGAGCCTCTGTCCGTGTCACCCTTGACTTGGAGTCATGCCACTTTTGTAGCTACTGTTCAGCGCTTTTTGACGAGGCTGGGGAAAATACGGGTGTGCCCGGAGTGCGGTTCGGATTTGACGGAATCCGCGAAAGGAAAGGATTGGCTCGCAATGCTGTACGAAGAAGCCTGTGACGAGATCCGAGGCATGTGTCGGATTTAGTGAGCCGATCCGAAGGATCGCTACTATGAAGACGCGGCTCAGATGTCACGGCAGGCCTACTCATCGTGGGTTGTCTGTCGAGCACAACAAGAACGGGAGGAATCAAAACATGTCAGAGAGAGAATACAGTCTCCCGGAAACCCTGGTGAAAATCGTCAGGACCGACGCCACCTTCAGCATATCCCTGTTGGAAGGTGAGCAATTGATTTTGTTCCCGGCTTGACCGGAGGGCGAATGGAACATCGGGGATGTTCATCACTCCGCCCGTCATCGTCGAGCTACAGATACCGAACTTGAACATTACTTTAGACAGATCGCCCCTGAGATGAAATGGCGCGAGGCCAAAGCAAAGCTGTGGAGAAGCGTGGATGGCTTTGGCAAAGAAGGAAGCGAAGAAAAGGAGCGTGGCATTGCTGACCGGATTCTGAGACAGCGGTAGGTTAAGGTCGTCGATCCAGATTTTTGATGGGCGATCACTGTGTTTGGAAGTCATGCAATGGAGGCATATGACCAGATGAGACACGGAAATCGAGTAGCCGTTATAATTCCTGCTCTGAACGAAGAGAAAGCCATCGGGAAAGTGATTGCTGCTATCCCTGGGTGGGTCGATGATGTGATAGTTGTGGATAATGGTTCAACCGATGACACGCCTACAGTTGCCGCACAGGCGGGTGCAAGGGTTGTCTACGAGTCTCGTCGCGGATACGGTTCCGCCTGTCTGACTGGAATCAGCTCCCTCGAAAATGCGGATATAGTTGTTTTCGTTGACGGAGACTTTAGTGATCGCCCTGAAGAGGCTGACATGTTGGTAGACCCTATTGTCGCCGGACAGGCCGACATGGTCATAGGCTCTCGCGTACTCGGTAACCGAGAGCATAGGGCGCTTACTCCGCAAGCTATATTCGGTAACTGGCTTGCATGTGCGCTTATGGCCTTATTTTGGAAAGTGAGGTTTACTGATCTGGGACCGTTTCGCGCAATAAGTTTCACAGCTCTCCAAGGCCTGGGCATGAAGGACCCCGATTACGGCTGGACGGTTGAAATGCAGATCAAAGCGGTGCTCGCAGGTCTCAAAGTCCGAGAGGTTCCGGTCTCCTACAGGCGGCGGATTGGAAAGTCAAAAATATCCGGAACGATAAGAGGAGTTGTTGGGGCAGGGACCAAAATTCTTGGAACAATCTTTCTCGCTGCGATGGGAACACACAACAAACGCACGCGATGCTAGTCCGGAGAGCGCTGGTCAATCAACTATGTGAAGCGTTAGTACCTAGACAAACAGGACCTAGTGAAATTCTCTATCACTCGTTCAGGGGCTTCCCCATCTCTCTTGAGATCAGTTCGGTGTCCGGGTGGAAACGAGCCCATATGGCCCAGTAAACGGGCATACCGGGGATGCGTTTCAAGTGTTTGCCTTTGAAAGGCCCCTGAAGGCATTCACCGCTCTCCCAAGACCATGTAGATCCGGTCCCGATGTCGCGAACAGTCAGGCGGCCCTGGTCCACGACGTGCTCGAACGTGAGAGCTTTCCCATCGATAGTGCGCTCAAAGGCCATCGCCGCGTTTTCTCCTGCAGGCGAGAAAATCACTATGGGAATGCCAGAAAATTCATTATTGAGTACCGGACTCGTATCGAGGACAGGAAAAGGAGCAGCTGCAAAACGGTCTGACAATATCATCCCAAACACGAGAGTCTTTCCGGGCAGTCTTGCGTCAGGGGTCTTGCTTCCCGCGATTCCGACCTTTTTGGGATCGCGATGATATTCCGCGTATGCCGAATCTTGGCCTGCAGGTTTGACGAGTACGAGGGTGTCCGGATGTCGTTCCTTCCATGCCGCCCACGCGGTCACCTCAGAAGGAATCTGCTCAAGTTTCATTCCCTCCAGCGGGCCTGCGACAGCCTGTCCTAGCACCTGGCTCCATAGAGACAGCGTGCTGCGGTCGTACATTACGAGTGAATCTCGCCATAATTTGCCTGAAACCCCAAAGCTGAACGGTTCGCCATTTTTCTTCGGCCGGGCGTACACGACGCCGGTGTGTGCCAAAGGTCACCACGTGACGGCCAACAGGTCCTCGCCGAACTGATCGTTCACGATCTCGTGGCGATCCAGGTGCCACACTGAGTAAGCCTTGGCTATTCCTTTGTGGACCACTCCGACCACCGGCTCAGTCGGTTTCATGAAGGTTGCACGGTCGGCAGTCACGAACTCTGGATAATCTATGGCCTGAATAGCATCTTTGGGAAGGACCGTGTGAACACGGTCACCTTGAATTTCATCAATTGCGGGCAGCATCTTCTCTCCAGAGGTTAACCGGCTGATCTGGCCATGAGACGACCCGAAATCGGCCAGCAAGTTTTCCTGGTAAAACCCGAGACATACCGCAATCAATAACGGGATGATTCTTGCGTGGATCCTCATGTCTCTCCTCCGTTCAGAAAGTCACGAGCAGCAAACCTCCAAAAATATGATAATCTTCGGCGGCGCATACGTAAAGCCTGCTTGAACGGGTCCGATTAGGCAGGTCCCGCTGGCTTATCCTCCCACAGCTTCTGGCCAAGAGACTCACACTTTTCGATTTCCGCACTTAATTCCGTTGTGTTATCTGTCCTGCCATCACTTTCCATAATATCGCCCATCTTCGAGCACCGACCTCCGACCGCAAGCCATCTTGAAAAAAATGGAATAGAAACGTCGGATGAAGTCTCTTTTATATAAAGACCGATCGGATCTTCTACTTCGATCTGTTGTGCAGTTGCCCTGCACGCATTGCAAAGAATGGCACGCTGAAAGGAGCAGACATGTTCAGAAAAATAGCTATGGGATTGATTCTTGTCTTTTTGGCAACCTCTCTGAGTTTTGCTGGTGGCTGGGACAAGCAAAAGGGTCTTGATAAAGTGACGCTGACCGGGACACTCGTGTGCATCGGCTGCAGTCTCAAGAAGCTCGATGGAGCCAACGCTCAATGTGACCTATATGCCCACCACGCCCGAGGTTTCCAGGCTGGTGACGGAACTCTATGGTCAATCGGTGAAAACGAGAAGGGCCACGACATAGTTCGAGGTCATACCATCTTGGAAAAGAAGAATGCGACGATAACAGGCTGGATGTACCCCCTGGCCCATTACATCGAGATTGATACCATCAAGGTCGATGGAGCAACCCCTGAACAGATCGCGAAGACGGCGTGGGAAGAAGATCAGCTTCTGGCCAAGCGATTGGCCTCTAGAAAAGTAGGAGAGGCTCCAATATTGGCTCATAGCCATGATGAAGAAAAATAGACGAGATCAACATCGAGAGTTGGGGTGGGTAAAGGAAATTCGCCCCAACCTTGAGTCGGAGCACGCACGATGGAGGAATTCGTAAAAGGGCTTGAAGCCTATTTGCACGCGTCCCTGCTGATGTCGATGGTCGCTGCATTCCTGGGTGGTGTTTTGGCAAGCGCTACACCTTGTGTGTATCCCCTGGTGCCGATTACGGCAAGCTATATCGGTAGCAGCAATCTTGGCGGCTCCAAGCTCCGAGGATTCATCCTTTCATTCGTTTATGTAACGGGCGTTGCGGTGACATACGCAAGCCTCGGGATCATTGCAGCTCTGACCGGTCATCTATTCGGCGAGATCAGCACTAATCCGTGGGTGTACCTGGTCGTGGCAAATATCTTTATCATCCTGGGCCTAGGAATGCTTGAACTGTATTCAATCCCTATGATCGCTCCGACAAGCTCCCGGAAACCCGCGACCGTCGTGGGAGCCTTTTTCGTGGGGATTGTCTCCGGCTTTGTGGCCGGTCCGTGTACAGCGCCGGTGTTGGCGGTTCTGTTGACATACGTGGCAACGACCCAGGACGTGTTGCTCGGTGCGAGTCTCCTCTTTGTCTTCGCCTTTGGAATGGGGGTGCTTCTGATACTCGTGGGAACATTTTCAGGTGCGTTAGCGGCCCTCCCCAGATCCGGCGAATGGATGGTAAACATTAAGAAGGCGCTCGGAGTCATCATGATTGGCCTGGGAGAGTACTTCCTGATAAAAATGGGAGAACTTATGATATGAACACAGGGCCTTGCGCTAGCTTGCCTCGTCGACTCCCAACCTCATGGGATGAGACCGCAAAAACGAGAGGGAAAATGAAGCTGACAACTATTGTATGTGTGGGTGTGCTTATGATCTCGACGTGGCCGGGAATCGCCCTCGGGGCTGAAGTGGGAGATCCTGTCCCTGGCTTCGAGACAAAGAGCCTGGAAGGAAAATCGATCAGTTCGGATTCAATCAAAGGAAAGAATTCCCTGTTCCTAGTGTTCTGGGCCACGTGGTGCGAGAACTGTAAGAAAGAGATCCCCAGGCTCAAGGAGATCTATTCGACGTATGTCCCGAAAGGAATGACTTTTCTGGCTATCAATACGAGTGTTAATGACTCGCTGAAAAAGGCAAAACGGTACGTGGAAAAATATGAGATCCCATACCCTGTGATATTTGATTCAGGCAGCGAGATTACAAAGCGTTTTGCGGTTCGAGGGACTCCCACGATTATCATCGTGGACAAGCAGGGAATCATTCGCTATAGATCAGCGGACCTGCCCGGGGATCTAGCCGAGCATTTTGAGGCTCTGATGAAGTCAGGCGGAGAATCATAAGGCCGGGGGATCGACACGTGCTTTTCACAAGGCGTGGCAAAGCTCGAAGATTCAGGGAACTGGCGGTTCCCCACCTCACATTCTTGTACAACGTGGCCCTGAAGTATACGGGCAGTCAATTCGATGCAGAGGACATGGTTCAAGAGACTTTCTGCATTGCTCTCGAAAAATTTGATCAACTGCGCGACGAGAACAAATGCAAGGCATGGCTGTTCTCGATTCTTAGGAGTATCTATCTGCGAAGGCTCGAAAAAATCGGGAGAAACCCGATTCTTGACCCGCAAGACGGCGTTTCGTATGGAGACTCCTTGGGGCAGGCCGCTACCATGATTGATCCGGAAACGGCTCTTCAGCAAAAGCTAGAATCATGGCATGTCCAGAAGCTCTTGGACAGATTGCCGGAGAAATACAAGTCACCGATCCTGCTCCATTACATGGAAGAAATGAGCTATCAGGAAATCTCCGACGCAATGGATCTTCCCATAGGCACTGTGATGTCCCGCTTGGCCAGGGGCCGGGAGATGTTGAAGACGCTACTGCTTCGGGCTTCATTAAGGGAAGCCTCTTCACAAAAGGTCGTGGATTTGAATCGTACAAGGGAACGAGGGTTCGACTGATGAACTGCCACGAGTTCAAAAACTGGTTACTCGACAAAGATTTGCTCGGCCGAGAAGCGGCCACGTGTGCCAAACAACATGTGGACACGTGTGACCGGTGTAGGAAGCTACTCGCGCTTGACCAGGAAGTCGAGAACTCTATAAGAGCTACCTTGGCCAAGGTGGAACCCCCTGACAGGCTTCGGGCTGCAGTGGATCAAAACATCAAGTATGCAGAGAGATCACCTTTTTTTCGGAGAGTTCCTTGGAAAACCCTTGCGCCGGCACTTGCGGCGGCCGTATTTTTTTTCGTGTTATTGAATCCCTTTGCGGCTCACATTGACTCTGTCGATGATTTGGCTGCCCTAGCCGTGACAAACCATCTCTCAGGCGATTTGACAATGGCTGTCAAAGCGGGAGAAACAGCTGATATGTCTCATTGGTTTGAGCAAAGGCTTGGCTTTTCAGTGAGACCCCCAGGAATGGAGAATGAGGGTCTTCGGTTTATCGGGGGCCGTTTATGTAAGCTGGGTCCCGTGAAGGTGGCCTATTTCTTTTATGACAAGGGCGAACAGCGGGTGTCCGTTTTCGGCCTTAGCTCGAAGGAAGTGCGATTCGATCTTGAATCACAAAAGCACGTGAGAAAAACTATTCAGGGATGCGAAGTTGATATCTGGAGAGACGGCGACCTGATTTATGCTATGGTGATCTAGAGAATTCATTACTCGGGTTTAAGTGAGGGAGGGGCAACAAGCTTTTCACTCGATTTTTCTTGGTGCGGGTACGGTTCGCAATGGCCCCTCAAATGCCAAGACTACACTGAGGCCGATCTCTCCATGGGATTCCACGAACCTCCAACCATTGACAGGCTCCCGAGTTCCTGCGGCCGTCTTTGCATGGCCGTCCTTTTCGCCGTCGTGTTAAGTATTGTGGCCTATAAGCCAAATTTGGGTCAATATTTCACCGGGACAGACACTCTGACATTGATCGAGACCAGCCGACTTCAAACTGCTGAGGATCTGAAGAAGATTTTCTTTGAGCCGTTGATGTCCACTTCAAGCTTCGTGGAGCGGGCAAAATTCTACAGACCCATAGCCGCTCTATCATACAGCCTGGATTACTTCCTTTGGAGATTGAACCCGTTCGGTTACCATTTGACCAACGTGATTCTTCACGTGGGAGTCGTTGTACTGGTGGTTTTGCTTACCAGTGTCCTCACGAAGGGCGACGTGGGTGTCGCCTGGGCGTCCGGCATCATCTTTTCCGTTCATCCGATCCTTGCGGAGAGCGTTCCAGCGCCGGACCTTCGACACGATATTCTGGCGACTCTATTCGTTGTCCTCTCATTGATCTTATTTCTCAAATCTAGGGCAGAAGTCTCCTTTAGAAAAAAATACGTTATCTCATCGGTCTTGACTTTCTGGCTCGCTCTGGGGTCCAAGGAAATAGTTGCTTTTCTCCCCTGCCTCACATTTGTCTATGCCTTTATTTTTTCGGAGAATGCCTCATGGCAAACGAGAATTGCAGCTGCAGCGAAGGAAAGTTCGGCGTATGTTGCGGTGACGCTCGCATACGTTCTCTGGAGAATAAGTGTCTTGGGAGGGATGGGCGGGTATGACGGCAACAATCTCTTTGTGATCGATGAAGCCGTTCCAGCAGTGGTCAGTATACTTATGTCATATTTCGAGGATCTTTTGTATCCGCACGATTTTATGCAGATTTTCGGCGTTGTCCCCAGATCGACATTCATAGCAGGGCTTGTCTTTGTCACCATGTTGTGTATCTCACGCCTTTTCGGGCGACGCGGAGCACAGCGTGACGGACGTGCAATCCCAAACAGGAAACTGGGGATTTTCTTGGCAATCTGGCTATCTCTGCCACTCTTCATTTTCTTGGGAACTCTTACCTTCAGTCATCGCAACATGTACGGCAGTGTCGTTCCTTTCAGCATGTTGCTGGGTTGTGCGTTCGTCACGGGCTTCAGGCATCTCAAAAGCCTTCTTTCGGGTCCGAGCAAATCCACTTCGGTTACTCAAGTCAGGGACTTGATTTGCGCCAGATTTCAAGGCTTCTACGCCTTCATCTTCACCGGGGCCCTCGCTCTATCTCTTTTTGCATATTCTCCGCTGAATCACAGGTACGGAGAATGGGAAGACAGCTCAAGGTTATTCCGCATGTTGTTTGCGAAGTTGGCTTCCGTGATGCCTTCGACTCCAGTAGGCGCGACCATTCATTTTCATAGCCTCCCCGCGGGCTTTACGTCGTACGAAGAGGAAATACCAAGGGCGAAACACGTCGGGTATTTGAATGACTATAGCATCCAGTCGTGGCTCAACCTCCATTATCCTGGCAATCGTTTCAAGGTACTCGTTCACAGCAGGCGCAGCCCAGTGGAGCTGCCGAGGGATTTGAATCTCATTTTTGAGGTCGCAGATGCTCAGAACACACAAGTGTTTTTCAACTTTAGTCCTTTCAAGGTTAAGGCCGCAATCGGGACTGCAGAAAGAAATGCAGGAGTTTCGACCAAGCTTCGCAGTGCAGTGGGAATTCGGTTCCGTGAATTCTGGCAGTCGGTTATGGATGCTCAAAGGTTTCTGGAGACAAAGCTGTTCTCTGATTTCAGCAGTTCCCAGGATGCCACAAACACAAACGGCAAGTATTCCGCCCAGACCACAAGGTTGTCAAAGGTCGACGGATCACCCAGCCCGCGACAATAGTACACCATGTAATACAGCGGCAGAAGGCAATTCAGCAAAAGAAGAGAAGGCCTGGGGTTGATCACCAAGAACGGCACTACCCACAGGAAATACCAAGGAAATCCGGTGGGACTGAGCAAAAACACGGCGGCAATAATTAGCAGACAGCGCTCCCAGGCTTGTTTGGAATCCAGAGGTGCTGTCCTGGTCAGCCATAGGGTCCAGAATGCCAAGACTAAGCATACCAGGATGCGGGAGATCACCTGAGTCGACGATGTATCGAGCGCCAGAGAGAACAGGACGTACTTTACTCCTGACGAAATAAGCTTGTACGCCAGGTCGTTCATCTCCCAGTGTCGGCCGTAGGCCACGAATCCAGAACTGTCATCAATCCCTGACAGATAAACGGGAAGGAAGCTTATGGCGAATACGAGTCCAAAGGCTCCCAATGAAAGAAAAAGCCTTCGAGGTGCCCCCAACAGAGGACGCAGAATTACAGGAAGCAAGACCAGAGGCCATAGTTTGGCGGCCACAGCCAATGCCAACGTAACCGCAGCTTCCACCTGCCTATCCTTGCGAGCCAGGACAACCGCAGCCAAGGCGAACGGAAGCGCAATCACATCCAAATGCATTGTGTTGAAGATTTCTCTTACAACGAGAGGATTCCACCAGTAGATGACAACTAGAGAGAGGGACAGCTTTAAGTCTCGGAGTACGATCAGCAAGAGTATGAGAGTGACGGCGTCAAACAGTGCCAGGACGGTGCGTAGCGCCCACAAACTCCAGGGACGGAGCAAGTATGCCGCTGCAAAAGTGACTTGAGCCACGGGAGGGTAGATAGTTCTCAGTTCCGGAAAGCTGACCCTTGCTATCACGTTGTCGGATTCTTGGGCCAATCGGACAAGGGCGTCCGGGATCGAGTCCGTGGCTTCGATTGCTTGCTTCGGGGAGTAAGCGTATGGATTTATTCTTTGCGCGAGGACCGCTCCGTCCCACAGATACCGATAGTAATCATGTTCCAGCATGGGTGTTGAAACAAACATGGTCCCACGCAGAAAAATGCCGACGCATATAATCCAAGGCAGCACGGTTTTTGCTGTCGTTCGACTGAATGCAGCTCTCCAAACTGCTATCAAGAATACGGCTCCTGCCGCTAATGAGAGAGCAACCAAAGCCGTGACCGGCTCTTCCGACAGGGGGCGATCGTATTGAAACTCAGGTGACAGCCATGCCAATGCCGCGTGGCAACCGACGAGCATCAGGCCGGTAATGCCCCAGAACAGTCTCGGGGAGGTCGATGGAGCGGCAAACCTTAATACAGACATCATCCTCCGGTTCTGTTTATCGGACATTGCGTAAAAAGCTCCGGGATTCCAGAACGCAAGTCTTTCAATTCTTTTTTCTACGTCCCCAATTTATCATGAATAAGGCCGGACGGAATGGTGAAATCCTTACACTATAGACGATAGTCTGTGGAACCAAATTGTCCACTGTCTGTCGGACATCACCAAGGTCAATTTGGACACGTACTAGAGGAATCAGGGTCCGAATCAGGTGTAATGGAAGAGTGAACGCAACAAATGAAAGAGAGCCCTGCTGACAAACCAAGCTCTTTTACGAGCAGCACATCGGGTCTGTCATTTGCTGAGACCAATAGGCAGTTGGTGGCCCCGGAAACATGGGTTGACGATCACGGGGATTACCTCTTTCGCTTCGCTTGGAAGCGGCTCCAGAATCGCGAAATCGCCGAGGACATGGTTCAGGAGACATATTTGGAAGCTCTCAAAGGCTTCAAGACATTTCGTGGAGACGCATCCGAAAGGACATGGTTGATCAGCATTCTCCGACACAAGATTGTCGATTATTTCCGAAAGTCTAGCAGGGAAGATCTCGTTGAAGATGAGAGGTCCTTGGACGGTTCTGAGGATTCTTTCGATGAGAATGGCAAGTGGGCCATAAAACCGCTCAATTGGAAATACGATCCCAAGAGCCTCTTAGAAAAGAAAGAATTTTGGCAAATCTTGAAACGCTGTCTAGGGGAGCTTCCGCAGAGAATGGCTCACACTTTTACCCTCCGCGAATTGGAGGAACTGGGGAGCGCAGAGATCTCCCAGATCGTCGGAATCTCGCTGAATAATCTCAGTGTGGTCCTTTACCGCGCCAGAATGAAACTTAGGCGCTGTCTGGAGATCAACTGGTTCGAACAAAAGGCTGGATGAAAGCCATGCTGAACTGCAGAGAAGCATCACAACTCATTTCAGAGTCATTGGATAAACCTCTGACTCTGCGTCAGCGAATGTCGCTCAAGGCGCACCTCCTCATGTGCCGGTACTGTACTCGTTTCCAAAGGCAAATGCTGTTCCTTCGAGACATCATACGTAGAGCTGCCCATCAAGAAACCGGAGACGCGGGCCCGGAATCCTCAGACATTTCGCTCACCCTCGAAGCGCGGAAACGCATAAAGGATGCTATGAAACGTACCTCTCTCGGAGAATAGCCCTGGAAGGGAATCGCTAGATCCAAGCTTGCAAGACGTTTCCCCTCAACAACGTCAACTCAAAAACATATATGGCTCATTCCGGGTTCTCCTGTAAAATCTGCCTCTCTTCGATTAGCTCACAGCCATTCTAAGCCGAGCACGGCTGTTTTCCTATCTGACACGAAAACTTCAATGTAAGAATTTCCGACCTCGGACGACTAACAGTCAGGAGATTTGTCGCGAGAGGCAGAAAGGATCTTGATGGATCTCAAATGGCCTCGCAGGCAATGCTCGGAAAAATTTAGCAGAATAGGAGCAGAACAATGAACGTCCGAAGGAGCATGCTGGTATTTGCGGCATTGGTTGCCGTCCTCGGTCTCAGTACCGTTTCGTGGGCTGGTGGAAAGAACCTTTCTTTCATGCCTGCCAAGGACAATCCAAAGGCGACTGGCACAATCAATCTCAGTAACGACAAATTGAAAATCCAAGCTGAAGGGCTGAAACCGGACTCTGTGTATACGGTCTGGTTCGTAAACATGAAGCCGAAGAAAGACCAGGCAGGCGCCGGTAGCTCTCCATTCATGTTCAAAACGGACTCCCAAGGTAAGGGGACTTATGATACAGCCCTGGCAGAGTCGCCGGCAGGTAAATGGAGCACGATAATGGTGGTGCTTCATCCGAGTGGAGATCCAATGGACATGAAAAGCATGGTCCCCGCTTTTTCGGCCATGATAGGGAAATCCGACAAATGACGCTGCAGAAGAGAGGGAATTCCCTCTCTTCTCTTATCTGCCCCTTCTCCGTGAGCACCTGTTTCGTGGCACTGACCCGGTGCCAATAGGAGGAAACGATGAAGATCCCAGGCGCCGATCATCCGATTACGATTGAACGCAACCCTAACAGGGTTCGCGTAATTTTCAACGGCCGCACCATTGCAGATACCAAGAGGGCACTCAGACTCAAGGAGGCGACGTTCCCGGCGGTGCAGTATGTCCCTCGACAGGACGTTGACATGACCTCGCTTCGGCGTACCAGCCATTCTACCCAGTGCCCATACAAGGGCAATGCCAGCTATTTCAGTATCCGAGTGGGAGATCGAACCGAGGAGAATGCTGTGTGGAGCTACGAATCCCCATATCCCTCGGTAGTTGAGATCAAGGATTACCTTGCGTTCTACGCCAACCGTGTAGATGCCATCGAGGAGATGCCTTCGTAGGCTGCTGTCGAGAAAACGGCAACAAGCACCCTTCGGCAATAGCCGAGGTTGTTCGAGGCAATTCTAAGTCTTATTCGAGCCCCGGTCCAGTAGCCAGCTTCGGCGAACTGCCCTTCTGCCCGAGCAGGAGGCAATCTGGAGTGTCTCGCAACAATAGAAGAGATACCTATGAAGGTTCGTGCATGATCTCGATCGCGTCGTTTCGGCTGCAAGGCCAAGAGCAAGGCTGTTTGGGGTAGGATATTCGCATGGATTCGAGTATATATATACATTTATGAAAGCAGTCATCCCCCGCTCAGATAGGCTCTTTCTTAGAGCAAGCGCCTTGATCGTTCCTGTTCTGCACCGACCTCAACTGTTGGCTCTCAAGCCCCATTTCTATCTCCGCCTCGGTAGACCTGCCGATTGCCATGCCGATATCCGCACCGCTCGGGCCGAATTGATCCTTCAAAATCAAATACGGCAGTTCGGGCAACTAAGGATGGGATTGGACGTGCAACTAACTGATTTGCTTGATGCGCCTCGTCGTGCATCGCAGTCGCGGAGCAGGTGTTCTAATCGGTCAGTCCGTCAGAAAAGGCCAAGATTGCAAGTACCGAACCGGGGAAAAGAAAGCCGCAAATATAATAGATGCGGCGAGATGAGCGCAGGTGGGCAATCACAGGGAACGAAGGTAGTGGAGGAAATTCTTTAGTGTAAGCCAGTCAAGCTGTTCCAGCGAGGCGACTCCTTTCGCGTCCAATATTTGCTACAACCGATCAGGTGGAACGCCTTTAATGAGCATGAGCACCTCGATCTCAGCGATTTCGATGCCTGAGATTCTTTTATCAAATCTTTGGTGCTGATCCGTCATTCGTTTTCCCCCAGGTGTTCAGACGCTTCGGATGCTTCAAAAGCACTTATAGTCTCTGCCAAAAGTTTTGTCCGAAAAGGGTTGTCCTCCGAGGCTGTCAGAGAGCGGGGGTATTTTCTTATATTTTGGTAGGGATAGAGCAAGTTTTTTTATTGAGTTCTTGTCTGTCAATGATCCAGTTCAGTGC
>JACRDE010000141.1 GCA_016212935.1 Desulfomonile tiedjei
AAAATTTTTCGACTATGGCCTGGGTGTGGTCCTTATGTGCCACACCCTAGTCGAATTTGCGAAAACCTCACCACGAGTCCCCATAAACGTCACAACAATACTAGAGGGAGAAAATGAGTCCTTTTTCCGTGCACTCTCAGAGGCTCAGGAAGAATTTTGCACGTATACCCCAGATAGCTGGGATTCCAAATCTCATCGAGATACAAAAACAATCGTATGATCGATTTCTGCAAGCGGATGTGCCGCCCGAAGCGCGCGAGGACATCGGTTTGCAGGGTGTTTTCCGATCGGTATTTCCTATAAAGGATTTCTCCGATACGGCTTCACTGGAATTTATAAAGTATACGCTCGGAGAAGAAAAGTACAACGTTGAGGAATGCCTCCAAAAAGGCGTCACCTACGCTGTTCCTCTCAAAATTACAGTTCAATTGATTGTGTGGGACGTTGACCCGGATACCAGCTCCCGTACCATCCGGGACGTGAAGGAGCAGGAAGTATATTTCGGCGAAATACCCATTATGACCGAAAACGGCACCTTCATTATTAATGGAACCGAGCGGGTCATAGTATCTCAACTTCATCGTTCTCCGGGAATATTTTTCGATCACGACAAGGGAAAAACCCACGCGAGCGGCAAGCTGCTCTATTCGGCGCGTATTATTCCGTTGAGAGGCTCCTGGATTGATTTTGAATTTGATCCCAAAGACCGGCTTTACGTGCGAATTGATCGTAGACGTAAGCTTCCGGTCACGGTGTTCTTGAAGGCCCTGGGATATTCCAGCGAGGAGATCCTTAATTATTTTTATAACAGGCAGACCATTATCATTCTGCCTGATGGATTGCGCCGAAAGGTAGATCTGAAGCTGCTTGTGGGAACGTCGGCCCCTACTGACATATACGTCGAAGGCTCAGAGGACGTGCTAGTCCGCAAGAACAAGAAAATAACCCGTGCGGCTTTGAAGCGGCTCGGCGACAGGAATATCACCCCCTTGACCATGAAAAGGGAAGACCTCGCCGGCAAGGTCATTGCCCACGATATCATCGACGAGTCTACCGGAGAGGTCGTTGCACCCTGCAACAAGGAAATATCCCACGACGAAGCGGAACAGTTCATAGAAGATCTCACCAAGCGCGGTATCACTAGCTTCGATGCACTATTCATCGAAGAGCGGATTGTATCGTCGTCTCTCAGAGATACCCTTCTGGAAGACAAAATTGACGATCGACCCAATAGGGTGATTGAAGACTACCACAAGCAACACCTGGATGATTCCACGAGCAATGAGACCCTTAACGCTCAGATCGAGATCTATCGCAGATTGCGTCCATCGAATCCAGCAACGGTCGAAATCAGCAACACATTTTTCAGCAATCTCTTTTTCAGGACCGAGTACTATGACCTTTCCAGAGTCGGGAGACTCAAGCTGAACCGCAAACTGGCCATTTCCAGTGACGATGCTCCGCTGTCTTTGAGAACACTTCGCAACGAAGACATAATGCTCTCTGTGAAGTACCTGCTTGAACTCAAGGAAGGTAGAGCCGGCAGAGAGATAGACGACATCGACCACATGGGAAACCGTAGAGTGCGCTCTGTGGGTGAATTGCTTGAAAACCAGTACAGAATCGGCCTGGTGCGCATGGAGCGAGCCATCAAGGAACGCATGAGCCTTCAGGACGTAGAGACGCTCATGCCCCACGATCTGATCAACGCCAAGCCGGTTACTGCTGTGGTTAAGGAATTCTTTGGATCGTCCCAGCTGTCGCAGTTCATGGACCAGACCAATCCATTAAGCGAGATCACCCACAAGAGACGTCTTTCCGCTCTTGGTCCGGGTGGTCTGACCCGAGAGAGGGCAGGGTTCGAGGTGCGTGACGTCCATCCGACTCACTACGGCCGTATCTGCCCGATTGAGACGCCGGAAGGACCCAATATCGGCCTTATAGTGTCTCTTTCAACCTATGCCAGAGTGAACGAGTTCGGGTTCATCGAGACCCCGTACAGGCCGGTTATGGACAGTAAGGTAGGCAAGCAAATCAGATTCCTTACTGCGCTGGACGAGGAAGGCCACGTCATCGTTCAGGCAAACGCCCTACTGGATGAAGAAGGACGTCTGGCTTCTGATCTGGTGTCAGTCCGCCACAAGGAAGGTGAATTCGCGCTGGTAGGCAGTTCGGAAGCCGACCTCATGGACGTGTCGCCCAACCAGTTGGTTTCCGTAGCAGCTTCACTCATACCGTTCCTGGAGAACGACGACGCGAATAGGGCGCTCATGGGATCCAACATGCAGCGTCAAGCTGTGCCGTTGCTTACCACTCAGGCACCCCTCGTAGGAACGGGAATGGAAGAGGTCGTGGCAACGGACTCGGGCGTGACCGTGGTCGCGAAGCGCGATGGAGTCGTGGACTCGGTGGACGCGACTCGAATCGTGATAAAAGCTACTGATTTCAACGAAGGTGATCTCGATCCTGGTGTCGACATTTACAACCTCATTAAATATCAACGCTCGAATCAGAATACCTGTATAAACCAGAAACCCACCGTCAAGAGGGGCGATCGAGTAGCCAAAGGCCAGGTCGTAGCCGATGGTCCGGCCACTGACAAAGGCGAGCTGGCGCTGGGACGGAACGTGCTCGTGGCGTTCATGGCCTGGGGCGGATACAACTACGAGGACTCGATCCTAGTCAGTGAAAAAATAGTGAAGGAAGACATCTTCACTTCGATACACATAGAAGAATTTGAGGTTATGGCCCGCGACACCAAGCTGGGCAAAGAAGAAATCACGAGAGACATCCCGAACGTCGGCGAAGAAGCTCTTCGTAATCTCGACGACTCGGGCGTCATCAGAATCGGCGCCGAAGTCAAACCAGGCGACATTCTTGTGGGCAAGATCACGCCGAAAGGCGAGAATCAGCTCAGCCCGGAAGAAAAACTGCTGCGCGCCATATTCGGAGAAAAAGCCGGAGATGTCAGGGACTCTTCTCTTCGAGTTCCGCCGGGCGTCGAAGGCACCATAATCGGTGCACGGATATTCTCCAGAAAAGGCACGGACAAAGACAGCAGAACCATTTCCATTGAAAACGAGGAAATAGCCAAACTTACCAAGGACCGTGACGATGAAATGCGTATTGTAGAAGAAGGCGCCAGGGAGAGGATCCGCGGCATGCTTCTCGGCAAAATCGTTTCGTCCGGTCTATCGGACCCCGTATCCAATCGCGTATACGCGAAGAAGGGCGATGCAATAAGCCACGAAATCATGGATGCAGTTCCCATTGACCTGCTCCGCGATGTTTCGTTGAAAGGCGATACTGTCACGGAAGACGAGGTGGTCCGCATACTGGAGCGCCTAAGTGACCAGAAGCACTTCTGGAAAATGCATTACGACGAGAGGATCAGCCGTCTTAAGAAAGGTGATGAACTTCCTCCTGGAGTCATCAAGCTGGTAAAGGTTTACATAGCCATCAAGCGCAAACTTTCTGTGGGCGACAAGATGGCAGGACGCCACGGGAACAAAGGTGTTCTTTCTCGGATTCTGCCTGAAGAGGACATGCCGTACTTTGAAGATGGCACCCCCGTGGAAATCGTGCTGAACCCCTTGGGTGTTCCTTCCCGAATGAACGTCGGCCAGATTCTGGAGACGCATCTGGGGTGGGCCGCTCGAGGATTAGGTGAGGCCATTAACAAGATGCTGGACGAAAACTTCTCTCCCGACAAGTTGAGGGAAAGATTGTTCACTATCTTTGAAAGCTATGAACCCGACCGAAGAAGGAAGGTCCATAAAATAATTGAGGAAATGGACGAGGATCAGGTGAAGAAGTTCGTTGCCTCCATGGACGCCGGTATACCTATATCCACTCCGGTTTTCGATGGAGCCAGGGAAAGCGAGATCAAATCCCTGCTCGAGAGCGCTGGATTGCCCAGCACCGGTCAGACCCAGCTTTTCGACGGTCGTACAGGCGAGCCGTTCGATACGTGGGTCACGGTAGGAATCATTTACATGATGAAGCTTCACCACCTTGTTGACGACAAAATCCACGCGAGGGCCATCGGCCCGTATTCGCTCGTGACTCAGCAGCCGCTGGGCGGCAAGGCCCAATTCGGAGGTCAGAGACTCGGGGAAATGGAAGTGTGGGCCATGGAGTCCTACGGAGCGGCGTACTCATTGCAAGAGTTCCTGACCGTGAAGTCGGACGATGTCACCGGCCGGACCAGGATGTACGAAAGCATAGTTAAAGGAACCAATGTCCTCGAGCCCGGCCTTCCAGAGTCCTTTAACGTTTTGGTCAAGGAGATAAAGTCCCTGGGCCTCGACGTAGAACTACTGGAAAGCGAAGCCGTCACAGCGAGCTGATCTAGGAAAAATGCGAATGCGGTGCGAGGCCTTTCATGACGAATCGGAGTTTTTCGGAAGAGTTTCAGTCAACGCTCCAAGCTACAGACCGTAAGACTTATCCGAAGACTCCCGATTCAGACTGAAAACCTCTCGGCAACTCTCAAAAGTAGCCCGGTTCGACCGGGCGATCCCTCAAAGCCGGGAATACTTACCGGTTAAGGCCTATGAGGAGGGAACCTTGGAAGACGTATATTACAGCTTTTTTGAAAAACCCAAAGACCCGCTGAATTTTAATGCAGTAAAGATTTCTCTTGCTTCCCCTGAGAAGATCAGGTCTTGGTCTCATGGTGAGGTTAAAAAGCCTGAAACTATTAATTATCGTACATTCAAGCCTGAAAGAGACGGCCTTTTCTGTGCGAAAATATTCGGACCCGTTAAGGACTACGAGTGCAATTGCGGCAAATACAAGCGCATGAAACACCGGGGCACCATATGCGAAAAGTGCGGAGTGGAAGTAATCCAGTCGAAAGTGCGCAGGGAACGAATGGGGCATATCGAACTGGCAACTCCAGTCGCGCACATTTGGTTCTTGAAGAGCTTGCCCAGCAGGATAGGAACTCTTCTGGATCTTACGCTTAAGGAAGTTGAACGGGTTCTATATTTTGAATCCTTTTTGGTCATCGACGCGGGAAAGACAGATCTTGAAGTCGGTACACTGATCAACGAAGAAAAATATCGCCAAAGCTTGGAACAATACGGCCCCGGAGCATTCGAGGCCCGCATGGGCGGCGAAGCAGTTCGTGATCTGCTCGAAAAGCTGGACCTGGTGCGCGAGAGCATAAAACTTCGCGAGGATATGAAGGACTCCACTTCAGAGGCCAAGCGTAAGAAACTTGCGAAGCGGCTTCGTGTCCTCGAGGCTCTCAAGGGAATAGATCCCGAGGCCATTATTGCAGAGCTTACCGTCTTTTACCAGGCACTGGACCCTGAGAGCGAAATGGGACGGTTCCTGGACGAGGTAATTCAAGGGGCACGTGAAGTCCAGGTGAAGTGGGAAGAATCCGAAGACTGGGCAGTACGCAAACAACTGGCATTTGTTGAAATCAACAGTATTATAGATCGGTTGGTTAGATCACGAGTCGTTCCACCTGAGGAACTGGGCAAGTTCCGGCAATGGCAGAACCCCGCGTGGATGATACTAACAACGGTTCCCGTTATTCCTCCGGATCTGCGGCCTCTGGTACCGCTGGACGGCGGGCGATTCGCAACTTCGGACCTAAACGACCTGTACAGAAGAGTCATCAACAGGAACAACAGGCTCAAGAGGCTCAAGGAGCTCAACGCACCTGAAATCATTCTCCGGAATGAGAAGCGAATGCTCCAGGAAGCCGTTGATGTGCTGTTCGATAACGGCAGGCGCGGCAGAGTGATCACCGGGCCGAACAAGCGGCCTCTCAAGTCCCTCTCCGACATGCTTAAGGGCAAGCAGGGGCGTTTCCGCCAGAACCTCCTCGGAAAACGCGTGGATTACTCCGGACGTTCGGTTATCGTTGTGGGCCCTGATCTGAGACTGCATCAGTGCGGTTTGCCCAAGAGAATGGCCTTGGAGCTGTTCAAACCGTTCATCTACAACAAGCTTGAAGAGCGCGGCTATGTGACCACCATTAAGAGCGCTAAGAAGCTCGTGGAAAAAGAGACCCCGGAAGTCTGGGACATTCTGGAAGACGTGGTCAAAGAATATCCTGTGCTCCTCAACCGCGCGCCTACATTACACAGACTGGGAATCCAGGCATTTGAGCCGGTGCTCATCGAGGGCAAGGCTATTCAGCTGCATCCTCTTGTTTGTACCGCCTTTAACGCAGACTTTGACGGCGACCAGATGGCCGTGCATATTCCGCTCTCCGTGGAGGCCCAGGTCGAAGCACGAGTGTTGATGATGAGCACGAACAACATATTGTCTCCTGCTCATGGCAAGCCGATTATCGTTCCCACCCAGGATATAGTGCTCGGATTGTATTACCTGACCAGAGAATCTGTGGACCCTGAGACCGAGTTGACGCTGAGGGTGTTTGCAGACAGCTCCGAAGTGCGCGTCGCGTACGACGCAGGAGTGGTTGACCTCCACCAGAAGATAATGCTCAGGGAAAACGGCGAGAGGATTCAGTGTACAGTCGGTAGAATCCTGCTGAGGGAGATCGTTCCGGAAGAGATTCCGTTCGCGCTGATCAACAGGGTCATGAAAAAGAAAGAGCTGGCCAACCTCATAGACGAGGCTTATCGCAGATGAGGGGACAAAAAGACCGTAATCCTCGCAGACCGGCTCAAAGATATGGGCTACTACTACGCCACTAAGGCCGGACTCTCCATCTGCGTGGACGACATGCGAATCCCAGAGTCAAAAGCGGAAATCATCAATAAGGCCCGCGAGGAAGTCCTGGAGATCCAGAACCAGTACAAAGAGGGTCTGATTACCGACGGCGAACGCTATAACAAAGTGATCGACATCTGGGCTCGCGCCAACGAGGATATCTCGGAAAGAATGATGAGCGGGCTGCGAACCATGAGCATAAAGCTCAAAGACGGCAGCGAAAAGAATGTCGAGAGCTTTAATCCTATCTACATGATGGCCGATTCCGGCGCTAGGGGCAGCACCCAGCAGATTCGGCAGCTCGCTGGTATGCGCGG
>JACRDE010000128.1 GCA_016212935.1 Desulfomonile tiedjei
AACCTGAACTGGGCGATTTTTTGGAGAAATTTGCGGAGAGGGACTTTTTACAAAAAGTCCCTCCCCGCTCCCCTCCTCAAAAACTCTCAATTTACGGGCTGTTAGTTTCGTCACTTGCTGGACACTTCTTTCAGAAGGGGTGATCACAGCAGGCAATGCTGTTTTAGCCTTAACCCGTTGGGTCATGATACTGGCTGCGGTAGCCTGTCCTCGATGCCGCCGAGAGGGTCTCAAATAGTGTATCCGGTTGACCTATGTCACCATAATGTTAGAGTTTTTTGGAAGGAGTTTCCCCCCAAATCCCCTTCCAGAAACTTCTACCATTTGCCGGAACCCCAAATTTCCTTTCAGGGAATGGGGATTCCGGCGAGTGCTAAAAGTTCTTGAGGTGGGGTTCGGGGAGGAACTTCTTACAAGAAGTGCCTCCCCGATTCTTCCTCGTTTGAATGCGAGCTGGTATGAGCTTCCAGCCGAGATCTCTCAATAAAACTCGATCCAATCAGAGACCGGCTCAAATATTCCTTTGGCGGGATTAGACTTCAGTATCCGGGCAATTGGAAACCTATTCTCCTTGATAGTCAATGGAGGAGTGAGCCCTCCCGTATCGAACGACTTCAAGGACAGGAGGGCCTTTGTGGTTCCTACCTCGTTGAACTCTCCAGCGGCGGCAGCCTGCCGGAGACATCCCACAAAGATCTTGCCCGCTGTGAATGCCACGATATATGCTAAAGATCGATCGGTCACCTGGGGATAGTTCTTGGCCGTGTAGGCTCTGAGCTTATTGATCATCGGCACATCTTCCATCCACCAGTAGGCGTAGGGGCTCACAGCCAGAAATGTCGGCCCATCAGGCCCCAGCGCTTCCACCACGCTTTTTTGTGCACCCCACAGGGTGACCAGTAACTCGCTCTTCAATCCAAGATCGCGGCACTGCTTGATCAATGGGGCGTTCGTCGCGCCTACCCATCCGTGCAGTATCACCCAGTCCGGATTCTTACCCTTGAGTTGCTCAATCTGGGCGGCGCAATCGCCACCGTTGATGGGGCCAACGGCTTCACCGACCAAGTCAAGCCTCAGCCTTCGGCACTGGATGCGTCCGTAGGGTATGGGATCTTCTCCCAAGGGACCCTGGGAGTAGAAAAAAGCTACTTTCGTACCTTTTTTCTGTTGGGCAATGTATTTGAGGGCAACCGCAACCTGATCCCCGTAGGTCGGACCAACCACAAACGCTGACGGAGCACCGCTAAATGCGCATTTGGCGGAAAATGAGGTTGAGGTGTATAGGACTTTGTGACGGTCGCGGATTACCGGCGCGGTAGCCACTGCCACCGGCGTACCTGAACCAAAGACGCACATCGGCTTGTATTTTGCCATGAGATCTTCAAAAACGCGTAATCCTACGTCGGGCTTGTATTGGTCGTCTTCCATGACGTAGCGCAGCCTCTTGCCGGCGATGCCTCCTTCCTCATTTGTAATCGCAACACAGTCTTTCAATGCGGCCTCAAGGGGGGGAGCCCCATCCGCGACGGATTTCGGTCCCGTGATCGGTAGAGTGGCGGCGATGGTAATCAGTTCCTCAGCCATCGCTCCCTGTATGATTGCGAGGCTGAGAATCAAGGCTACAATCAAACGCTGTCCCACATTGGATTTTTTCATGGCCCCCTCCTCAGATTATGAGTGCATATTGACGTCTTGGACGTCCTAAGGTCCCAGTCTGAAGCTGTTTGTGCTTTAGACTAGAATCCCTCCTCTGACTGGCTCATAGGCTTTCGCCTGGCGCTTTCTGCCTGATTCACCCGAAGTCGCATTGTTGGATGATGTCGGTGAGGAAGCACCAGAATCCGGTTCTCATCGATATGTCTTGAATCACGCCGGTGTGTTTGTCTCTCAAGGGTCTTGGACCAAAGACCGGCCAAAGGGGACATCTTCCGTGACCCCGAGAGACTCGCCGTATGTTCTCGTCTGAAATCTAACGGAAGCGAAATCTTCGCGATGTTGATTAAGAACCCGACATGTTATTCATATTGAGCCTATCTCACCATACGCTTGCCGGTCAAGCACAATCTTGCTCGCGGCTATCTTACTCGAACAGAGCCCGGGGGTATCTGCACGAAGGGAACTGAACGCGTCAGAATTCCGATTGACCGGGAGCACCGGAGTCAGGTACGCTTACTCAGCCCCGGACCTTCCTAATCGAGAGCCGACGGGGCGTGATGAAGCCTCCAAAGATCCCCCCAAGGCGCGTGACAAGGAGGACAATATGATCTCATTGCGTCGGAGCATTACCCTGAAGATTATTTTTCTGGTTCTCGGAAGCACATGTATCGTACTCTCTCTGGTTATCGAGCTAATGTACAGCAGCTCCAAAAAACTGATTCGCGCGGAAGCCGAGACCAATGCCGTACACCTGGTCTCCTCACTGGCGAACCACGTGGAACAGGAATTTATCCTCGCGGCGCATTCAGCCGACCAACTTGCCTCATTCCTTGGGACCAGCGCTTGGACCGAACGGCCTCTCCTAGATCATATCAGGCGAATGGTAGGACAGAATCACAGTGTATTCGGTTCAGCCGTGGCCTTTCTGCCGTTTGGGTTTAGCCCCGAAATCGAGCGATACGCTCCCTATTTTTACAGGTCAGACGAACAGATTCATTTCGTGCAACTTGCAAACGAATCCTACAATTACTTTGAAAAGGACTGGTACCGCATTCCTGCGACAGAGAGGAAGTCTATCTGGACGGAACCGTACTTTGATGACGGCGGTGGCAACGTCGCTATGACTACGTATGCTCGACCGATGTCTGGGGAGGACACGGGCGGGACACCAGCGAAATTGAAAGCCATCGTGACCGCAGATATTTCTCTTGAAAGTCTCAACAAACTGGTCAATGAGAAAGCAATCTATTCCACAGGCTTCTGCTTCGTAATCTCGAAGAAGGGTACCTTGGTAACCTCCCGCTATCCTGAGAGGGTGATGAAACAATCGATCTTCGATGTAGCCGACGACAGTAAGCATCCCGGCGCGTCAGCAATAGCTCAGGCGATGCTCACGGAGCCCTCCGGATTTCATGACATAGGGCCCGGATTCACCGGCGTGGACTCATACCTGGCATTCACTCGTATGGATCCTCCAGGATGGACTCTGGCAGCCATATTGCCGAAGCATGAGCTCTTTGCCAAGGTTGATGCTCTGCGACACGAGACATTGTTGCTCGCTGCGCTCGGTATCGTTCTCCTGGCGGTTGCGGCAATTCTCGTTGCCAGGTCGATCAGTCGACCGGTGCGCCAAATGGCAGGAGAGACCTTCAAGGTGGCAGAGGGCAACTACGACATAGATCTTTCGTCCATACGGTCAATTGACGAAGTGGGACAACTCGCTCGGTCTTTCACGCGAATGACTGAAGGACTTAAAGAGCGAGAGCGAATAAAGGACACCTTTGGTCGCTATCTGACGCAAGAAGTGGTCAAACGACTTTTGGAATCCAAGGACGGCTTGAAGCTGGGAGGAGAAATACGAGAGATTTCGATCATGATGTCCGATCTGCGCGGCTTCACGGCGCTTTCTTCGAGCATGAGTCCTGAGCAAATCATAAAGTTCCTCAATCGCTACCTTGGTAGGATGGTTGAAATAATCCTCGATCACAGGGGCATTATTGACGAGATAATCGGAGACGGGATTCTGGCCTTCTTCGGCGCTCCGGAGAGCTTGAACAATCATCCCGAGTTGGCGGTTGCCTGCGCTCTCAAAATGCAGTTGGCCATGGAAGAGATAAATACTCAGAATGAAGCTGATGGACTTCCCCATCTGGAAATGGGAGTGGCTGTGAATACCGGTGAAGTCGTGGTTGGAAACATAGGCTCCGAGAAACGAGCCAAGTACGGTGCAGTAGGGGCTCAAGTGAATTTCACCGGAAGAGTCGAAGCGTTCACGGTAGGGGGGCAGGTGCTGATAAGTCGCAGCACCCGTGAAAAGCTTTCCGATAAATTGGAAATCGGCAATGCACTCAACGTCGGAATGAAAGGAGTCCCAGGGAAAGTCGAATTGTACGATGTGCGAGGGATCAGAGGCGATTACGAAGCACATTTGGAGCATAGAGATGAATCTCTACAGCGCTTGGTCACAGGAATACCTGCTCGCGTTTTCGGAATGGATCAGAAGATTCTCGACAGCACGGGCAAACAGGCCACGATTACTGGGGTTTCCCTTAAATCCGCACGGTTGATCCTGTGGGACGAGATCTTGCAATGGGATGACGTGAGGCTTCTGATCAAGAATGAAGATGCAGCAGGCGAAGACTTTGAAATCTACGGAAAGGTGATGACCGTGGGTCGCTTGGACGACGGTCTTGAAGCACTTGTCCGATTTACCTCGGTATCTCCCGGCGCATACAAGCTTCTTCGGCAATTGCTGGCTCCATCCTGAAATTACGGTTCAAGATTGACATCGTAGCCTTGAACTCCGGGGAGACTTGTCGCCGAAGCCGCAAGAATACCCATGACTGACCGGTGGCGGTAGCAGGGCCTGCTGGCACCCGTAATACTAATGCGCGTTCAAAGAAGTAAGATTGAGGGGACCCTCTTTGTAAAGAGTTTCCCCCCAAACCCCCTTCCAGAAACTTCTATCATTTGCCGGAACCCCAGATTTCCCTTGAGGAAATGGGGGTTCCGGCGAGTGCTAAAAGTTCTTGAGGTGAGGTTCGGGGAGGAACTTCTTACAAGTAGTGCCTCCCTGATTTTACATATTTGAAAGCGAAATGGTATAAGAAGCGTTTCCCAAATTCTTACTGCTTTGAACGAGCATTGGTATAAGAACGAATTTGCCGGAAACAACAATGGAGCAATCAGGCGGAGCTATCTGCGGCGTTTCTATAGCCAGCGTATCAGAAGGGTATTGATAATCGGCCTCCGAAACTCCAGAGCCTTTTCTGAAAATCAAACTTGTATGCTACGTCGGGGAGGCTTGAATTTCGGTTGCCCACATTAATTGAGCAAGCAGCATTCGTAACTTCGTACTTCGCGTACGCCCCGAGTTGGACAAGATTCAAAGCACTCAGCGAAACATCGCCAAAGGCGTTCAAATAATAGCCCTCTCCAATTGAGTTTGAACCTTGGAACCCCTCTGCGGCTATACCACCGACTGTTATCCCCCCGAAAACCGTTTCTCTATAATCGACATTGCCTAACAAAGTCGGAAAACCAATTAGACCTAATTGGATATTGGGGCCATTGCCTCTCGAAGCGGTACTGTAAACCACTCCTATATAGGGGTTGTACATGTTAAATGATAGGTCTGCCGTGTCCAGTCCGCCACCTGGAACAGTCAAGCCGTTATTGGCACTCCGAAAATTAGTCTGAAAGGCCTCATACTTGATCCCGAGCAACCCTACAAGAGACGGATACAGATCCATCGTAACGGCTGCATGGACATTGCCGGATCGCGGCTCAGCACGCCATCCCCTGGACAAGGACGCTGCTCCCGCGATAGGGACTACTTCCTCAGATGACACAGTGAATGGAAAATCGTATCCACATCCCAGAGCAAGGCCTAGCGGGGGAGCCAACTTGAAAGAAAGTATCATTTCCAATTCGATGCCTTGCAAACCGAACTGTTGACGAAGCCCACTTACCGAGCCGGCGGGCTGATTCTGAGCGGAAAATGAAAAATCGGCTCCCTTGGAATGAGTGAAATAGCCAGCATAGAGCGCAAGCCCTCCAGGACCCCAGGAACATGTCGCTCCGGACGGGCCGTAGCATCCCTGCGCCGCAATCATCCCGAAAGACCCCAGAAAAAAAACCAGTGCAACAGCGAATGCACCGACGATAGAGTTTCGCCTCAGACTTCTCATAAAGAGCTTCCTCTAGCAGTAGAGCCATGTAAGGATATGTTATGATATCAATGAATCAAAATATGTCAACAAAAAAGAATATAGAAATCGAGACGATTGGCCATCCCTCCGCGAATCACTGTAGGCTTGAATTGCACCATGAGGAAAATGTCGATCCGTTGGCGCGCAAGTCGATGCAGGAAACTATGGGAGGGCAACCATGGAATCCGGCAGGGATCAAGCACCCGTGACGAAGGGATCGATATCAATGCACCGGACGTATCTGATGAAACGATGCCGCTCATACCAGGTCGCATTCAAACAAGGAAGAATCGGGGAGGACCTTCTTGAATGAAGTTCCTCCCCGAACCCCACTTCAAGAACTTCTAGCATTCGCCGGAATCCAGTCTTCTCAACAGACTCTGGACCCCGGCTTTACCTGAATAACGGGACTTGCCCAGGTAAATCGGACAAAGATTTTGGCAGTGAGTATACTTTTCTCTCTGTACAGCGGTACAGAACACCATCAAAAGTTTACCTGATCCAAACCTTTCAATCCCAGGATTGTCCTCGCTTCCGCCGGGGTCGCGGGATCGACGCCAAGCTCTCTTCCGATCCGGATGATTTTGGCCACCTGTTCTCCGCTATTCTTTGCAAGAACACCTCTTTCAACGTATAGGCTATCCTCCAAGCCCACTCGGGCATTCCCACCCAATAGTAGGGAGGTTGCGCACATGCGCATTTGATCTTTCCCAGCGGCGCACACAGAAAATTGAAAATCGCCGATCTGCTTTCTTGCCGTGTCCACGAGAAACACGAGATTCTCCGGGGTTGCCGGTATTCCTCCGAGTATTCCCATTACAAACTGCAAATAGACCGGTTTTTTCGCTATTCCATTGTGGACCAAGAAGGCCAAATTATTTATCATACCGACGTCATAAATCTCGAATTCCGGTTTGGTGTTGTTTTCGTACATAAGCCCCAGAAACTCTCGCATAGTTCGAAAGGTGTTAGGGAATATAAAATCCTCTGTACTCTTGAGATACTCTTCTTCCCAATCGAAACTCCATTTCTCCACCTTTGAGGCCACATGAAACAGTGCAAAATTCAAAGAACCCGCATTCAGTGACGCAAGTTCGGGCTTGAGGTTGGCCACCACGGCTCCTCTTTTCTGCACAGGTTCACCCAAACGTCCCCCTGTAGTACAACATAAGATGATGTCGCACCTCTGTTTCACTTCTGTGGCAATCTGCCTGAAGACCGTTTGGTCGGCAGTGGGATATCCGGTCAACGGATCTCGCACGTGTATGTGCGCCACTGCGGCTCCGGCTTCGTGACTTGCAACGCAGTCGTCTATTATTTGCGCCGGGGTTATAGGCAAGTAGGGTGACATGCTGGGTGTATGTATGGCTCCAGTAATTGCAGCGGTAAAAACAGCTTTGGACATTACAAACCTCTATTACTTGTGCTCATATCAGAATCGCGGCGATTAAATTCGTTGATAAAATCGTCGATCATTCCATCCAGATTGTAGGAAATATCCCACCCCCATTCTTGGCGGGCACTTTTCTCACTGATCTCCATCTGGCCGATCTCTTTCAACAGGGCCATCACATGAGCGTCAGGGTCAAAGGAAAGTTGTGCTCCAGGGATTCTGCGCAGCACTGCGTCAACCAGCTGCTGAGCGGTATATGCGGGAACTATACCCGCCAAGTTATAAACCATGGTGCTGATGCTTTTCTTGTCAGCCTCGGCCAAAAGCAGAAGGGCTCGGGCGGCATCTTTATAGTATATTGCCGGGACCCTGGTTGCAGGCTCTACCGGCAGGACATAGTCTCGGCCTCTTAGTGGTTCTTCTATTGCCCAGCAGTTGTAACTGGACATGTGGACTGCCGTAGAAAAAGGTCCAACTACCGAGGGCAAGCGAATGCCCCTGAAATCAAGGCCGAAACGACGAGAATAGAACCGGCCGAGGAGTTCACCGAAGACCTTACATGCGCCATACATTGTCTTTGGCCTTGAGAGGGTAGTTTCAGTAATCTCATTGCCCGGCAGGTCCTCGGAATAGACTGCAATGCTGCTGGAAAGGATCAGTGTACCTACATTGAAGAGTCTTGCAGCCTCGAGAATATTGTAGGTTCCCACAGCGTTGACATTAAAGGCAGCCCACGGGTTTTCTTCTGACGGCAAGGAGAGCATTCCGGCAAGATGAAATATGCGTTTAACATTTCGCGGGGCAAGCACGTTGAGGACTTCCGGCAAGTTGCCCACTGAACCTCGTACATAGTCGAAATGGTCTTTCAGTTCCTCCAAAGGGCCTCTCAACGGAGACACGTCCAGGAGGATAGGTCGCTCGCCCCGCTCAACAAGGAGCCTGGTAAGTTCAGCGCCCACAAATCCGCTGCCACCGGTGATGAGGGTGGTCATTGATGTTCCGCTCCCATGTATTCAAGCCATTTTGGAAGACAAAATCGGGGCTCGGCGAAGACCAAAACTCCAGCCAAGCCCCTTTGCTTTACTTGCCCTTAATCTTGGTGCAGCCAGTCTGGTCGCACGGAACTTCGATCTCTTTGGCTGGAATGGCTACTGCAGGGCCTTCAAAAGCATGTTTGTAGAATTCGGACTTTGGCACTATCTCTGCCATCCAGATGGGCACTTGGGCCTGGTGGTCGCAAGGCCTCATGACCCAGGCCCCCGCGGGACCATTGAAGGTGAGTCCTTCCCATGCGTTGATAACGGCGTCCACATCGTCCGTGCCGGCTTTCTTGATCGCTTCGGCCCAAAACATGGCAGCCATGTATCCTTTAGCAGCAAGCCAGCTCGGATAGTAGCCTTTATCTTTATGGAATTCGGCCACAAACTTCTTGTTGGCCTCAGTGGGAATGGTTAGCATGTATACTTCGCTTGCTATGCTGCCTATCACCGCATCATCATTGGCTACTGCCGAAATGACATTTTCGTCATTGAGGTAATAGCATGCAAACTTGGTCTTGAGCCCCAACTGGTGGGCCTGTTTGAGCAGCAAACTGAGGTCGTTTCCCCAATTGGAGGTAAAAATGATATCCGGCCCCGCGGCGAGTAGCTGACTCACATACGGGGCAAAATCCTTTTCGCCCATTGGATGGTACAGTTCCGCAACGATCTGAGCCGATGGATTCAACTCCTTCAGCTTCTTTATGAATGCGCCGGTTGCCTCCTTGCCGAAAGAGTAGTCCTGAGCTATGGTGCCGACTTTCTTGTATCCCTTGTCGGCAACCCATTTTGCCAGTGCAAACGAATGGGTGTCAGTGTTGCAGGCAGTACGAAAGAAGTTTCTGCTGCACTTTTCACCTGTGAGACTTGCTGCATCCATGCCATAGCTGAAGAAAAGCGCATTGTTTTTTTCTACCAGCACTGACATTGCAGCGCCCACGCTCGAACCAGTTCCACCGCAAAAAAACTTTACGCCGTCCTTTAGAATGAGGTTAGTGGCTTTGCGGGTGGCCACATCAGGCTTGACTTCGGAGTCAATCATGATCACTTCGATCTTCTTCCCCAGTAATCCGCCTTGTTCATTGATTTTCTTTGCCCCATATTCCGCGCCGCTGGCATAACGCTCCCCGATGTCTTTGAAGTTGCCGGACAACGGTTCCACAACCCCCAATTTGATTGTGTCAGCAGCCTGGGCAGGCAGCATCCAAACCAGAGTAACGAGAATCGCCAAGACAAACCTAGTGTTCCTGTTGAGCCTCGACATGCATCCTCCTTTCAGTCCCTCATAAAATGATGGATTAAACCTCCAAGTATTTCCGTCTGACCTCTGTTGCTGCCTCGAGAGCCTTCCTGTCGCCCTCGAAGACTATTTTACCCTTGCTCATGATGTAGAATCGTGTTGCTATTTCGAGAGCCGCCTTGAGGTTCTGTTCTACCAGCAGAATCGTGACCCCGGATTGTTGAATGTCGACCAGCATCTTCATGACGGCCCGCACCAACAAAGGAGCCAGCCCCTCTGTGGGTTCGTCCACGAGAATCAACCGAGGATTACCCATGAGAGTACGGGCTACGCTCAGCATTTGCTGTTCACCGCCAGAAAGCTGGTTTCCCATGTGGTGGCGCCTTTGTTCGAGCCTGGAAAATATACGGTAGGCCCGATCAGGATCCCAAGTTTCCACTCCTTTCTCGACCGGATCTGCCGGCGGCTTCATACCGATCAGAAGGTTTTCGTGAACGGTTAAACTTGGAAGTATTCTCCTGTCTTCGGGAACCAGCCCGACTCCCAAACGGGCTATCTGATACGGCAACAGCCCCGCAAGGTTCTTTGAGTCTAGCAGGACCTGTCCTTCTGCGGGCTTCACCATACCCATGATGCTTTTGAGTGTGGTGGTCTTACCGACACCGTTGCGGCCCAAGAGGCAAACCATTTCTCCGCGCTTCAGGTTGAGATCAACACCCTGAAGTATATGGCTTTTGCCGTAGTAGCTGTGGAGATCCCGGACGTCCAGGAACATGTCTAGTCACTCCCGAGGTAAGCGTCCTTAACCCGCTGGTCTTCCCGCACGACGTGCGGCTTGTCCGAGATCAGCATGGTGCCGTTTTGGAGCACGGTCACAGTGTCTGCCAAAGAAAAAACAACATCCATGTCGTGTTCGATGATGATAAGGGTTTTGCCTGCTGTCACCCTGCTTATAAGCTCTACTGCTTCGCCGGTTTCTTCTCTGGTCATTCCCGCTGTGGGCTCGTCCAGTAGTATCAGATCCGGGCCGGTGGACATGGCCATGCCGATTTCCAG
>JACRDE010000129.1 GCA_016212935.1 Desulfomonile tiedjei
CTCGCGTGGGACACCGACGAAGGGCTTTTCGGGGCCAGCGGAGCAATCCCTCCACTCCTCACGGGTGCCAGAACGGGCAGAATGGCAAGACCGCCGCATAATTCCGGTTAAGGTCCTGCAGCTACACCACGCTACTAGCTTCTTTTCCCGGAGTTCCCTCATGAGTTACAGCGAAAGCCTTGACAACCGGATATCGGAAATAGTCACCACGTGGGAAAATATCACTCGCAGGAAGATGTTTGGCGGAATTTGTTATCTCCTGAACGGCAACATGTTCTCCGGCGTATACAAGGATTACTTGATCCTCCGGCTGGGTGAAAAAGAGGCATCTGCAGCGCTGGAATTACCTCCGGTTCGGCCGTGTGACATCACCGGTCGACCGATGAAAGGGTGGGTGATGGTGGAAGAAAGAGGCTTCGCAGGGCCTAAGTTGACCGAATGGCTCCAAAAAGCGAGACTATTCGTCGAGACTCTGCCTGCGAAATGACGATTCTTCAGCGTGGCCGTTCGTGCCCAGCACGCTTGACCCAAACTCCAGCACAGTCCGGTTCGCTATACTACGTTCATGATTATCGAGCATTCCGGGACTAGTTCCGTCAATGGCCGCCTGGGATGTTGAACATCATGTGTATCCCCGCAAGAGAAAGCCCGTAAATGAATATTTCCTTCAGCGTCTGATCGGGTATCCGGCCAGCCAAACGCGGCCCGACCTGGCCTCCCAGCAGGACCCCGGGGATCGCCCAGAGCACCAGGTTCGTGGCAAATTTCTCCCCAATCATTAGATGAAGGATTGCGGCCAGCGCAGCGTTCATAGCCATGACGATAAGGCAAGCCGACATGGCGGATTCCATTGTCATTCGGAGGCGGTTGCGAAGTATAGGAACCAGAAAGTCCCCAACCCCCATGGACAGAAGGCCTGTCAGAATGGCGAACAATGTGGACAACCCCAAATACGGTGCGGTTTGGCGCAAAGAAACCTGGCTCACAACCGAGTCCTCGAAATCGTCCTGTGTATAAACGAAGACGAGGGCCATGGTCAGGCTGAGAACGCCCAGCAGAAATACAATAGAATCCGCTGAAACCACTCGGGACAACCACACTCCTATCGGAACCCCAAGGAATGCGCACGCAGACAAAGCGAGAGACAGACGCAAGTCCGCCTTCTTTGCTTTGATCACCGCCACACTTCCTGACCCCATACCACCGACCTGGATGACTAGCGAAGTCACCACCGCCTGAGTGGGGTCCAGACGAGCCACCAGTATGAGGAAAGGCATCCAGAGTATGCCACCCCCGAATCCGACCAGGGTTGCCAGTGTCGCGATGACAAATCCTGCCGGCAGGGCTGTCCATTCGGCGCTCATGATTTCCCATTCACCTCAGTCTCCGCCAGTGGAGCTGGAAGGAGCTTGAAGTCCTCCAAAATGCTTTTGAATCCAGACAGTCTCCCCTCGATTTCATCGAGCTGCCGTCGACACATAGGGTCGTCATCCGTCCGGCATCGAAGCTCTTCGAGCGGCTGCTTCAGAGAGGAATCTGTGGACAGGCCGAATGCCACAATCTCTTGAATGTTGCTGGTCAATGCGTTGATGGTCTCTGCGAGAAGGCCTATTTCGTCCCTCCTGCGAATTCGGATAGTTCGGCTAAGATCTCCTTCAGATATCGCTCTCGACTGTTCGACCATCTTTTTGAGCGGGCCCGTAATTCTTCTAATGAACATGATCAGCACAATAAGCGTGACGATGGCTTGGACGATACCCATAAGGACGGCCTTATTCTGCAGAGAGTCCAATGCCATCATGACGGTGTTTCCGGTAATGTCTTGAGCCGAAGTATGGGGCAGGGATCCTGCCTCGAACATGGCAGTTCTGACTGCCCAGATGAATTCTACGGTTATCAGAAGGGAAGCGGCAGCTATCAAGCCGAAATAGGTAAGCATTTGTCTTTCAAGGGTT
Organism: Desulfomonile tiedjei; assembly: GCA_016212935.1. Lineage (GTDB taxonomy): Bacteria > Desulfobacterota > Desulfomonilia > Desulfomonilales > Desulfomonilaceae > Desulfomonile > Desulfomonile tiedjei_A. Next base: position 1,956 of record JACRDE010000129.1, read on the forward strand.
GAGCGCTTTTTCATTCTTCGCACCTAAATTGTGCAGCCACCGGTTTCGCTGCGCTGGCAAATCTAATTTCTCGTCGAGGTTTTCTCAACGATCAGCAGTCGAGTCGTCTACAGTGCCGCTTCGACAGGAGACACTGCAGGTCACACAACGGACTATTGTCTCGCAGACCTTTTCAACATATCTCACGGCACTGACCTGATCAACCGCAAACTTGATTTCGCTGGCCTGTTTCGAGTTCCGCATCATGTCCAACATGAAGACTCCTTGACTAAAATCATCTTTGTGATAATGTACCAAACAGTCGGTACTATCGAGGATAAAATGGACGGTAACACAAAAGGTGAAAAAACGAAAGCCAGAGTTCTGGAAACCGCGAGTCGGCTCATCAATGAAAAAGGCTTCTGCAATACCAGTATTAACGACATAATCCAGGCGACCGGAGTGAAGAAGGGCAACCTGTATTTTTATTTTCCCAGCAAGGAAGATCTAAGCCTGGCAATCCTGGAGGAAGCTAACAAACAGTTTATGGCCTTCCTGTCAAGAAGCTTACAAGGCGAACGTCCGCTGGATAAGTTGTCCAACTTTCTCGACGTCGTTTTCGAGAAGCACAGGAGGGAGC
>JACRDE010000002.1 GCA_016212935.1 Desulfomonile tiedjei
ACCTTCGCGGCCGCCTCCAGCATGTCTGCGACCATATGATACTCCAAGCAACCGCTCTGGAAAACACATATAGTAATCTTGGCCCCTTGAAAATCGATCATGATTGAACGATTGAATTCGAGTCGAATTGTCTCTCTTTGCTCTTCACCACTCCCGGTCATCTGACTGTCCCAACTGCACTTGATTTTCGTCACTATATCAGATGGTTGAACGGCAGAACACACATTTCTTTGTCTTGCAGCGGAATAATCCAGGCCAACACGACTTTCGAGAATTGCAAGCCTAATTCGCTTTCAAGTGGGTAAACTTGAGGGTGCTTTCTTTGGTAAGGAAGCTCCCCTCAAAAGCCGCTTCCTGGTGCGAAACCGAGCTGCCATCAGCATTACATTCTGCGGGCCATCTTCCCGGAAGGGACGGCTCGCGCTTCATCAATGGCATCCTCAAACCCTCTCAAAGAACCTTCTATTGTTTCATCCGGAACGCAGTACGCTATTCTGAAATGGCCGGGCATTCCGTACCCAGTTCCAGGGACCGTCAATATCAGCCGCTTCTTGAGCAGTTCGACAAAAGTAGCATCATCGGGCAATGGAGTTTTCGGGAAAAAATAGAATGCTCCTTCCGGCCATATCAGTTCATAGCCAAAGTCGCTCAGTGCTTGATAGAACCGATCTCTGCGCCGCTGGTACACCGATACATCAATGATGTCTCTCAGGACCCTTCTCGCAGCCCGCTGAGCCAATGCTGGAGCGTGGACGAAACCGAGGATCCGGTTCGAGAGAATCAACCCGTCCATCGTCCGGGCGGCATCATTCATGCCAGGACTCATGGCAATGTACCCGAGGCGTTCGCCAGGTATCGAATGGCTCTTGCCAAAGGAGGAAACCGTCATGCTGTTCGGATAGGCTTGCAGAATGCTGGGAACCCTGACTCCGTCAAAGGTTATGACCTTGTAAGGCTCATCCGCAATCAGCACTATTGGCCGACCAATCTGCGAGCTTCTGTAAATGAGAAGGTCCGCCAGGCCGCGGATAACCTGCTCGTTGTAAACCCTGCCGGTGGGATTGTTGGGAGAAGTGATTAGAATGGCAGCTGTCCTGGGCGTTATAGAGGCATCGATTGCGCCGAGGTCGGGTAAGAAATCGGCCAGTGTCGGCACCTTGATCGCCCTGCCTCCATGATTATCAATATAGTATGGGTATTCGCAAAAATAGGGAACAAGAATAATAACTTCGTCACCGGGATTGACAACAGTCCTTATGGCTACGTTCAAAGCACCGGTTGCGCCTGCAGTCATGACGATCGAGTTTTCGTCGACGGCAATCCCCTCATCTTTTTGTATCATTTCGGCTACGGCCGCCCGCAGTTCCGGTAAACCCGCATGCGGCGTATACCCGTGTATACCTGGAGTGTTAACTCCTGCAGCCTCAAGTATGGAGTCCTTAACAGCTTTGACCGGATCTAGATCGGGGTTTCCAAGGCTGAAGTCAAAGACGTTATGAGCACCATGCTCTTTTTTCAGCCGACTCCCCTCTTCAAACATTCTTCTGACCCAGTAGGATTCTTCCGTGAATTGTGCAATTCTTGATGCGACAGGCATAATTACCCCCTTCGGGCCGCGTCATACGCCAAGCCAAGCTAATGATTTGCAAGAAAAATATCCATTTAATCAGTACGCGCAAGGCCAAGCCCGCGTGAAGAGAGATGGACAGGCGTTCCCGGCAAGTTCAAAAAACCGTGTTCAGGGCAACATTCCGTCCGTGCGTTCGTCCTCGTGTCCGAGCTTGGCGCGATTACTGATGTCCGCTCTCGCGATTTCCTTCATACTAGCTCCATGGGAGAAGATACCTCAACGCGGCCAGTAAGCGTCACGAGCGGCCTCTTGCCGGCCATCCCGGTGGTTCTATGGGAATGCACGTTCCATCGAGGTCCTCACCAAACCCCTTCGTCGTTTGAAGGCCCTCTGGTTCCAAAGCGTGAAGACCGCAGAGTTTTTCGAAACCCTGCGGTCTTTCGTGGTTGACTTTAGAAACAGGTACCTTGCTCCCATTCATCCCTCAAAGCCTCAAGAGCTCCTTTCTTGGTGTCATATGTACCCACTGCGCTACCCTCTGTGCAGAATGCCTGATCTATACGGCAATCAAACGACTGGGTTCGGCACAGAAGGTATCTGGTTTGCTCCTGGAGCGAGTCGTCTCGTGGCTCTTCTTCCAAATTGCCAGCTTGGAGATCTTCGGGCTTGTGCGTCATCTCCATATACCTCACCTGCCTTCCCTCATCCATCCACGTATACAGACGACGGTGACTGGCATTCTGATTCAAGAAAACGATAAGAGACGGGACGAATTGATACCGCTCGTGGGGGCCTTGACAATCCGATGGCAGTGAACAACTGAAAGATGGCACATGGTTATCAGCTAAACAGCTTGAATTTTAGTGTATTGCGAGATTACGCTGATAGATTATGTGACTGGTCGCTCACCAGACATCGTGTAGCAGCGGAAGCGCTACCCGAAAGAATCGCTGGCAAGGGAGGAATGAGACATGCTGCGATGGAGAATTGGACGAGATCCGCTATGGACAGAATTTGACCGACTGCAAACAAGCATGAATGATCTTTTCAACGCCTTGACCTCTGGCGGTCCCAAACCATTTTTTGACCCTCTGTGGCGAGAGGCGCGGCTTTTTCCACTGCTCAACGTCAGGGAGATAGATCATACTTACGTAATTACCGCTGAGATTCCCGGAATGAAGACGGAAGACCTGGAAATCAAGGTGGTCGGCGACACGCTGACTCTAAAGGGTGAAAGGAAGCCCATCGACATCGGCGAGGGCGCTGCCTATCACAGACGTGAACGAGCCACGGGAACCTTTCACAGGAGTATGACACTTCCAAGCAGAGTGGATCCCGATACGGTTAAAGCCACATATAAGGACGGGGTGTTGAGCATTACTCTCGAAAGAGAGAAAGCCGCTGTACCCAAACAGATCACTGTCTCGACTGAGTGATAACTCTGGGAAAGGAGGAATTCGAACATGGCAGAAGAACTTCAAGTGACGCAAAAACACGAACTAGCCACCGGATCAGGCGAACTCACACGAGAGGGCCCCTACTTCTCGCCGGCTGTTGACATTTACGGGAATGAAACTGAACTAGTGCTCTTGGCCGATATGCCCGGCGTCACTTCAGATCAGGTGGAAATCGACCTCAGAGAAGATGTGCTGACAGTTCTCGGAAAAATGAAAGTGGATGACAATGGGGAAGAATTACTCTCCGAATACCGGACAGGAAGCTATTTCAGAAGCTTCCGAGTCACAGATATGATAGATCAGAGCAAGATTACCGCGACCATGTCCGATGGTGTACTGAAACTTGTAATGCCGAAGGTGGAGAAAGCGGTTCCCAGGAAGATACCCATTACTACGGATTGACGTTCTAAATAAGCCTGCAGCGTCATCCGGTCCTAGAGTTCGGGCACGGTGTTAGGCGCCGTGCCCAACATGCTACCCACGAATAGATATTTTGTCAGTGTTCGTATGGTCCAGCAATAAGGAGCGTTCCTCAGAAAAACACCGGTAGAGGCTTCTTCCTTCACTGATTTGGGGCTCGATGCCTTGCCTTGACAGTGTACGGGTAAAGTAGACATATTAATGAAAAGAAGTTGAGGTGCACTTCATGGCTTTACGATCCATAGTGGTCATCCCCCATGAGGCCTTGAACCGGAAAGCAAAAAAAATAAATAACATAGACGATAAGATCCGGTTGTTGGCTATCGATATGGCGGAGACAATGTACAAGGCTCCTGGCGTTGGCCTGGCTGCAAACCAGGTGGGGGAATTATTGCGACTCATTGTGGTCGACGTGGTATATCCCTATGCAGAGGGCAAGGATAAGAAAAAAGATCCTTTAGTACTAATCAACCCAGAAATAGTTCAATCCGAAGGGGAATCAGTCAACGAGGAGGGCTGCCTCAGCGTTCCTGACTTCGGTGTGGAAGTAACGCGCGCAGAGCGGTGTCAGGTCCGCTGCGTGGACCTGGAAGGTAACCCGTTGAATATAGATGCAGAGGGCCTCCTGGCACGCGCTTTACAACACGAAATAGATCATCTTAACGGACTGACGATTCTCGAGCACGCATCCTTTCTCAAAAGGGATCTTTACCGTAGGCGACTGAAAAAGAAAACCCGGAGAGATCGATGAACCTCAGGGTTGTTTTTATGGGATCTCCCGAGTTTGCCGTGCCGATTCTTGCCGCGCTGCATTCCACGTTTCAAGTTGTCGGAGTGGTCACACAGCAGGACAAGCCGAAAGGAAGGGGGCAAAGGGTCGTCTCTACTCCTGTAAAGGCCGCAGCCTCGGAGTTGGGCATACCTGTCTTAGGCCCGGACCGACTTTCCTCAGCTACTCTGGAGGCTATAGAGTTATGGAATCCCGATGTAATAGTGGTGGCCGCGTACGGTAAAATCTTGCCGGAAACTCTCCTGAAGACGCCCTCAATGGGTTGTGTTAATTTACACGCATCGCTGCTGCCGAGGCATAGGGGGGCTTCCCCTATTTCCTCCGCGATACTTGCAGGCGATACAATGACCGGGATTTGCACGATGCTCATGGATCGGGGCCTGGATACCGGCGACGTCCTCATGTGCAGGGAAATCCCTATTGACATGGATGATACTGCAGGATCGCTTCACGATAAGTTTTTGGAACCCGGGGCCGCTTTGGTGGTCGAAACTTTGAGGCTGATGGCAAGTGGTGCCATCAAACCAGTGCCTCAGGACGATTCACGGGCCACCTACACAGGCCTGGTGGGAAAAAAGGATGGCAAGATAGACTGGTTCAAGGAGGCTGATTACTTGGCTAGACTTGTAAGAGCAATGAACCCGTGGCCAGGCGCGTTTTTCAAGCTTGACGAGGAAGTGATAAAAGTGTGGCAAGCTCGCCCCGAAGCAGGTAGCGCGGAACCAGGCCGGCTTGTCGATATCCGATCAGACGGAATGTTGGTGGGAACTTTCTCGGGTCTGCTGCTCATAGAAACGGTTCAGGCTGCAGGAAAGAAAAGCATTTTTGCTGCCGATTTCGCCCGAGGGAAGCGCCTCAAGCCAGGCGGCCTTTTTAATTGACGCGCCTTTCCTTCTGACATAAAGGATGTAATCCCGCGGCCCGATAGAATCCGGCCGGACCGTAACGAAAAGTCAATTGAGGAGACTAGAGTATGGCGAACCAGGTCAAGACGATCGCTTTGTTGACCGCTTTGGCTGCGCTCCTGGTGGTAATAGGTGGGGCTTTTGGTGGCAAGAATGGCGCCACGATAGCCCTAGTGATCGCACTGGCGTTGAATTTCGGTAGCTACTGGTTCAGCGACAAGATAGTGTTGCGTATGTACCAGGCCCAGGAAGTGACAGAGACGGAAGCGCCGGATCTATATCATTTAGTGCAACAACTGACAGACAGAGCAGGCCTTCCCATGCCGAAGGTGTACATCATACCTGACGACTCGCCGAATGCGTTTGCCACGGGCCGCAATCCGTCTCACGCAGCGGTAGCGGTAACCGAGGGGATTCTTAGGCTGCTCTCCTGGGAGGAACTGGCAGGTGTAATAGGCCATGAACTCGGGCACGTGAAAAACAGAGACATCTTGATCCAGAGTATAGCGGCTACCATCGGCGCGGCCATAACTTACATCGCCCAATTCGGGTTCCTGTTCGGCGGCAGGCGCGACGAAGAAGGCGGTGGGGGCTCTCTGGTTGGCGGCATATTGATGATGATTCTTGCTCCACTCGCCGCGGCGGTTATACAGATGGCCATTTCGCGTTCCAGAGAGTACATCGCTGATGACACCGGCGCGCAGATTTGCGGCCACCCGCTTTGGCTTGCCGCTGCTCTCGACAAGCTCAGGCGCGGGTCCGAGGCGATCCCCATGCATGCCGATCAGGCGACTGCTCACATGTTCATAGTGAGCCCTCTGTTCGGCGGAGGCCTTGCCAGCCTTTTTTCAACCCATCCGCCGATCGAACAGAGAATCGCGCGGCTGCAGGAAATGGCCGGTTAGCGCTGGTTACAGTTTGCATTCAAGCGAGGAGAAACCGGGGAGGAACCGCTTATGGGAAGTTCCTCCCCGATTTTATTGATTTCGAAGCAAATACCCATCACAGCATGATTCGAGACTGGAGCAAGAGGATTCGCTTGCCTTCAAGTATTGTAACCAAGTCCAGAGAGATCGCCTTGGGAGTCCTTGATCGGGTGCGCTCCGGTGAATTCGCCGAGGCTGCGCTTTCAACGATTCTTGAGAGAGAAAGCCCTTCTCAAAAGGATCGGGCTCTCGCGACTGAACTGGTATACGGCGTACTAAGGTGGCAAGACAGGCTAGACTCGATTGTGAGACAATGTCTGGCTCGCCCTGGCAAGAAGCCTGATCCCCACGTAAGTGCGATATTGAGAATGGCTCTTTACCAGCTATTCTTCTTGGACAGAGTCCCCGATCACGCGGCAGTCGACCAGGCTGTCGCCCAGGCCAAGCACTCTGCAAAGCATTCTGCCTCATTTGTGAATGCTGTCCTGAGAAAAGCACTCAGGGAACGCGGTTCTTTGGATCATCCCCCCAGCAATTCCCCCGACGCTTTAGCTGTTTATTACTCCCACCCGGAATGGTTGGTTAGGAAATGGATGCGGCAATACGGGCTTGATCGGACCGCGGAAATCCTCCGGCACAACAATTCTCGGCCCCTGCTTGAATTGAGGGTGAACGGACTCAAGAGCGACTTAACTCAAGTGGTGAAGATTCTCTCTGCACAAGGGGTTGAAACCAACCCGGTATCGCATATGGCCGACGCCCTACAGATTGCAGGGGCCGCGGGCAGTGTGGACGCTTTGCCGGGTTTTCGCGAAGGTTTTTTCCTCATTCAAGGACTGGCCTCGCAGATGATAGCGCCTCTTCTCAATCCCGAGCCTGGCCAGCGAATCCTTGACGCGTGTGCCGCTCCAGGCGGCAAGACTGCGCACCTTGCAGCACTGACAGCGGACAAGGCAGAAGTGACTGCCCTGGACGCTAACCCTGCGCGACTGCACGGAACCGCCCAAAACCTTCAAAGGCTTGGCGTGCGTTCAGCAAGACTGGTCCAGGGCGACGCTGCCGACCCAGAACTGCTCGAGGGCCTCGGGACATTTGACAGAATTCTGCTCGACGCCCCCTGCTCCAACCTCGGTGTCTTGAGGCACAACCCTGAGGCCAAATATCGACTCACCCGCGCGACACTGGTCAAGATGGCAGGGTATCAGGCCAGACTTCTCGAAAACACTGCCTCGGCACTAAAACGAGGCGGAATACTCCTGTACACGGTCTGCTCTTTCTCTGAGGAAGAAACCCACGGTGTGTTGACGAATTTTCTCAAAAGGAATCCTGGTTATGCAACAGTGCCGTTCAGCCCGGAGGAATTGATCTCTGGAGATTTTTTGGACGCGCGCGGTTTTTTCGCAACGTTTCCCCCGAACCCGGATTTCCCCCTGGATGGTTTTTTCGCAGCGCGCCTGTCCCGAAATTAAACGCTTTTTGGAATATCCGCCCTCCTGAAAAACTGTGAACCGACCCCACAGCGGACTCGCCGAATTCTGTGCATTCAAACCAGACGCGGAAGCTGCAGCCGCATGAACGCTTCAGAGGAAGGTTTACTACCGTCCACTTTGAGAAAAACCCGTTACTACCGGCCGGATGACGAACCGCGTTCATTCTTGACCGCTTCAAAAGCCTTGAAAGTGGTATCTACTGTCGAGTTGCTCTCGTAGCGGTTGGATCTTCTTCTGAGGTATTGCGAAAAAACTTCGCACATCAACGATACCGACCATGAGGGTGCGTAAAAAATGATCAACTTTGGACCACTGAAGGCTGCTCTCGCGTGGTGCCAGTTCTTGATTTCAACTAGTTAGATACATGGCATGCTTGTTGCTCTATATCTGATCGAACAACGACTCCTAACCATACCCTCTTAGCAATCCTCCTCATGGATTGCTTTTTTTTTGCCTGTTCCAGCTGTCAGAAGCCTTCTGTCCTCTTCTGCAAGCCATACCGCCCCGAACCAGCGTCTCCTTGCTCGCTAATACCAGTTCGCATTCAAACATGGAAAAATCGGGGAGGAACTTCTTGAAAGAAGTTCCTTTCCGAACCCCACCTCAAGAACTTATGGCACTCGCCGGAACTCCCATTTCCTGAAAGGAAATTTTGGGTTCCGGCAAATGATAGAAGTTTCTGGAAGGGGGGGTTGGTGGGAAACTCTTTACCAAAGAGGGTTCCCCCAATCTTGCTTCTTTGAATTCCCATTAGTATGAATCTTCACAGTCCCCGGCGTTGGTATTGTATGGGGGTTCTGGAAAGCAGTGTCGCCCATCTTACGCGGAAGACTGGATGATTGCCTTGGCCAGCCCCTCTGCCAAAATACCGGCAAACGTTTTCGCCAGTTGCCCTACACCGGCCTATCGCTTCAAAAAAAAGATGCAGATTTGTTGCGTTTCGCAGTGAGTTTTGTATAGGATTTTTGCGGGCGAACCGAACTCAAGGGCGCCCCCTTGGCAGCAAACATGCGTCAGTGCGCGGAGGATTTCTGCACGCGCCTCGGAAATCGTGTATTGCCGGTATGCAGTCCAAAAGCGGCTCGGGTGATGGCCTTTTGGGAAGGGCCTCGGAAACGAAATCGGCCGCACGATACGCGGCTGACGAAACTTGAGCGAAATGGCGACGTCAGCAATTCCCAAGCACTGGACGTCAGAAGGCGCATTGGTGAAATTCACATCGTCGGTGAGAACCTGCCAGAAACTTGAGGAGACAGCCAATGGAAGTGACAGAAGCCTTGGTAAACGACGCACATGAAGAGATCATTGAGATCACTTTCACAGGGGACGAAGACGAATGGCGTGAAATAGCGGTAGCGCTGAAGGAATCGGATTCGGACCTGGCTACTGAATTGGGTATAAAAATCCGGGAAGCTCTCAGAAATGCGGGTCGATAGCGCGCTGGGTGTGGGGCTGTGCTCCGATCGGTCTATGCATCCCGGCGTTTCGGCTACGGCTAGAGGGCTCTCCGATACGCTGAAAATGCCTCAGCCTGCCAATTCTCTAAGCATCTCGGCCGATTTATAGGAACTCCGAACGAGGGGTCCCGAGACTACGGTCTTCAAACCTTCTTCTAGGGCCAGTTCTTTGAGCTCCAGGAATTCTTCTACCGTAAAATACCTGATCACAGGGATGTGTTTTTTTGATGGCTGGAGGTACTGCCCAATGGTCAGCACCGAGCAGCCCACCCGTGCCAGGTGGCTCATCAGCTCAATTATTTCCTCCCTGGTTTCCCCCACCCCCACCATTATCCCGGATTTGGCAATTATCCCGGCGCTCGCTACGCGTTGCAGCAGCTCAAGAGATCTCGAATAGGACGCTGCGCTCCTTAGCACAGGGTAGAGCCTTTGTACGGTCTCCATGTTATGATTGATCACTTCAGGCCGCGCCTCGACAACCATCCTGAGGGCGTCTTTACAGCCCTGAAAATCCGGTATCAGAACTTCGATGGTCGTTTCCGGGGACTTTTTTCTTATGGCACCGATAGTCTGGGCAAAAACCGAAGCACCCCCGTCCGGGAGGTCGTCCCTGGTAACTGACGTGACAACCGCATGGCTGAGGCGTAGATTCGCGATAGAAGCTGCAACAAGTTCAGGTTCCTCGGAATGCGGAGAAACGGGGTTTCCGTGCCGGACTGCGCAAAACACACAATTTCGAGTGCACCGATCACCCAGGATCAGAAAAGTAGCCGTTCCTCTAGATTCGCATTCCCAGCGGTTAGGGCATCGCGCTTCTTTGCACACCGTGTGGAGCCCTTTAGCGTATGTATTCCTGAAGATCTTCGAGCTGGCGGAAACGGGGGAAAGTGTGCGTCTTATCCAAGGGGGAATTCGGTCGTTCATGGGAATGAAGCATCTTTCCAGCGGC
>JACRDE010000144.1 GCA_016212935.1 Desulfomonile tiedjei
CCCTATGTATAACCCCAACGCCCAAAAAAATCCGCGTGACCCGCCGCGTCATGCAATCCCCCGAAAGCCCAACCCCGAAACCCCTCGGTGTACCCGGGCAGGGGTATTTTCAGGTAAAGCCGGGGTCCAGAATCTGTTTAATAGACTGGATTCCGGCCTTCGCCGGAATGACGGATAAAGAGCCGAACATCCTTGAGTTAGCGCATATGAGGCTCTGCCTGGGAACCCATACCTTCTCCGGGCTCTGCCCGTAAATGAAGGTTATTTCGTCATCATAATGGAGTCAGAGCCTCCAAGTCATGCATTCCCAGTCAGAGCCTGGGAACGAGAAAAAAGCGGTTTGCGCGACGAAATCGTGGCATATTTCTGTAATTCTAAATGGTCCTGAGACAGTTTCTATTCCCTAGCCTGCAATATGGTAATGCTGCATGCGTACTCTTCCGTCGACACCACGCCGCCGCCATTTTCAGCCAGCGCGGTCCGAGCTCCTTGTACTTGCCTGGACCCGGCGTCTCCCCTCAATTGGGTGACAAGCTCGTAAATCATCGACAGACCGGTTGCGCCAACAGGGTGGCCTTTGGAGACCAGCCCTCCGGAAGTGTTTATCGGCAGCGTTCCGTCCAGCTTTGTGGCTCCGGATTCTATGAATTTGCCACCTTGTCCGATGGGGCAGAATCCCATCATCTCTGCCTGGTAGATTTCACAGAATGCAGTCGCGTCGTGAACCTCAGCGACATCTACATCGTCCGGGGTCACGCCGGCCATTTTGTACGCTCTGTCCGCAGCCCATTTGCTCAGGCTCGGCTCGGAAATCACGCGGTGTTTTCCCGAGGCCAGAACACTGGCAGCGACTTTCACCGCCCGACTTCTCACTTCCTGTGGCAGGCTTTTCAGATAATCCTCAGAGCACAGGATAGCTGCTGCTCCGCCATCTCCAATCGGTGCACACATGGATCTGGTCAGCGGATAGCTCACCACATAGTCGCCCATCACCTTTTCCACCGGGACCTCAAACTGATACTGGGCTTTGGGATTGAGCGAGCCGTTGTAGTGATTCTTGGAAGCAGCTAGGGCAATTTGTTCCTGGGTGGTTCCCCATTTCCACATATGCCAGCAGGCCTGCATTGCGTACGTGTCCATGAAAACAGTGTGACCTTTGCCTATTTCAAATCGCCGGCTACACTGGTTGGCCACGTCTTTGTACTCGCTGACCAGCCGATCCTTGTCCAACCTGTCGATCCCGTGCTCATACGCAGCGACCACCGTCTTCATATCCGGGTGGTAGAATTTGTCTACCCCGATTGCCAGAGAGACCTCACATTGCCCGCTGAGAATATCCTTCCACGCGCCGTGCAAAGCCATGGAAGCGCTGGAGCACGCCCCTTCAACGTTGATAACTGGAATCCTTTCCGGAAAAAGCCCGTCCTCCACGAGGGGCGCCATGGACACGTGACCTCGGATTAAATCCTGTTCCCACAGCGTCCCCATGGAACAGTTGGAGAACCAGCAGAATTCAAGGTCTCGTCCGTCAGCCATTCCCGCGTCCTTCAGAACGCCTAGATAGGTATCACGTGTGAGATCCTTGATAGACTTGTCCAGCCATTTCTGGAATCTCGTGGTATATGAACCAATTACATAAACATCTTTTGTTCTTATCATCCTGCACTCGCCCTTCCGTTTGTCCGCTTCAGACTCTCATGTGAAACATAAGCTTGTAATCGAAGGCCATTACCGATTCGCCGCGCTGGTTCTTGACCGTATAACGCCAGGTCTGTATCCCTCTTTCCGGCTTTTTGGTAGGTTTTTTGTCCATGACTTCCACTTCTACTGTTATCGTGTCGCCTATTTTCACTGGAGAGAGCATTCTCATGTTGTCGGCCCCGAGCCACGCTACTGCCGAGTCGCCGCCGAATCCGGCGATGCTTACAAGCCCTACCGCCAGGCCAAAAATCAGAGGACCATGCGCCAGCCTTTCTCCGAATTCAGTATTGGCGGCATACTCTTTGTCCATGTGGAGGGGGTAGAAATCCATGGTGAGTCCCGCCCACGCGACAAGATGCGCCTCAGTTACGGTTATGGAGCCTGTTCTGTACACATCCCCCACGTTGAAATCGTCACCGTATTTGCTTCGTTCCATCCTAATTTCTCCCTGTGATTGAGCGGAGCCCAGTTTCAAGCGTATCGATCATCGTGTTGCAGGTTTGAACTTGGGGAGAGTGAATTCATCGTCCAGTTTTTCGAACGTAACTTCCACTGGCATATCGCATCTGACCTCTCCGGGCTCACAACCCACTACGTTACTGAGCATCTGGACTCCTTCCTCAAGTCTCACCACCGCCACGACGTACGGGATATCCTTGAGGAATGCGGAAGGAGAATTGCTTTCCACAACGGTATACGAATACACCGTCCCCTTGCCGGATGCGTCGACCCATTCCACGTTGTCTGAAGAGCAATGAGGGCAGGCTATCCTCGGATAAAATATATGCTTTTCACAGTCCTTGCATTTCTGGATGACAAGTCTCTGTTCCTTCGCTGCGTCCCAGAAAGGTCGCGCCCAATCATTTACTATTGGCACCGGTTTTTTCGGTATTTCCATTTTGTTGCTCCTCTCTACGGAATTTCGGTCCCCAGGACGGCCACCTGTGCATCCATGTAAGTACCCCCTGTGCAGGTTTCCACTGCGAATCTGGCTCCTTGCACCTGGCGTTGCCCTGCTTTTCCCATGAGTTGGCGTGCGGTTTCCACTAGTATGGCTATTCCGCCGCCTGCGCCTGTGTGTCCCTGGGAAAGCATCCCACCGTTCGTGGTTGTGGGCAACGGGCCTCCAGGCCAGGTTTCACCTTTGAGATGAAGCTCTCCGGCTTTCCCTCTCTCACAGAATCCCAGTTCTTCCATCGCAATGATTTGGTAGATAGGGTACGAATCGTAGATTTCGGCCAGGTCCATGTCTTTCGGGGTAAGACCGGCCTCCTCGAAGGCCTGCCTTCCGGCATCGGCCCATCCGAAACGGGTTATGTCTGGTTCTTGAGAGAAAACGAAGTGAGTGACCCTGCTTCCCTCCCCTAGCAAGTAGACAGGCTTGTCGGTGATATCCCTCGCTCTTTCCGCAGAAGTCAGAATGAAGGCCGAGCCTCCGTCGAAAAGCATATTCGAGTGCTTCGCTCTCAATGGCGTGGAGAGCATCTTGGAAGCCATAACCTCTTCTATGGTCAGCGGCTTTCTGAATATTGCGTTGGGATTGAGCTCGGCCCATTTCCTGTTGGACACGCACACAGCCGCCATGTGTTCATCAGTGCATCCGGTTTCGTACTGGTATCGAGTCGTGGTCAGGGCAGCTATTGTTGAATAATGCTGCCCAAAGGGGACCTCCCATTCGGCTGAAATCCCTGCCGTAGAGAACAGGTCTATCCCGCCCTGCAAGCTCACTCCTGAGCCAAGCCTGTCTGCGTGAACGCACAGCACATATTTTGCCAGCCCACTTTGAATCAGGCTGCCTCCAAGTTTGAGAAAGCAACTTCCGCTGGAACCGCCGGCAAACACCTGACAATTGGTCCGTGCGTTCTTCAGCCCCATTTCCTCTATGATTCTGCAAGTCACAAGCTCCGTATTGAATTGCGGGCTAAAAAGAGCGGCTGTGGGCATGACAAAGTCAATATCGTCCTTGCTGATTCCAGCGTCTTTGATTGCCAGCCTGGCCGACTCGATCGCATGATAAATCGCAGCCCTTTCCGGGAATCTCCCGGTGGGAACCTCGCCGATCCCCACAATGGCCACTTTCCCTCTCAAGCTACTCATAACTGTCTCCTATGTATGTTCGCGCCAACAAGCGGACTGCTCTTGTTATATGTCACGTGGACGCGAACAAGCAGCGGCATCACAGTCCCAACTGTTTGCCGATGATATTCTTCTGGATTTGAGTTGTCCCGCCGCCTATGGACAGGATGAGAACGTCTCTCAAGTACCGCTGAGCGTCATACTCCATGGCATAGCCGTACCCGCCCAGGATTTGGACTCCTTGGAGCGCCACTTTTTTCGCCACTTCTGAGGAATAATACTTGGACATGGAAGTCTCTTTGACGCATTCCATGCCTTCCGTCTCTTTCCATGCGGCAATGTAGGCCATTGTGCGAGCAGCCTCCAATTCTGTGGCCATTTCAACAAGCATGTGCTGGATGGATTGAAATTGCCCTATGGGTTGACCGAACTGCTCACGCTCCTTTGCATTAATGAGCGCATATGCGAATGCCGCCTGACCTATTCCCAGAGCGCACGCGGAGTGGCAAAGCCGCTCCTTGTTCAGCAGCCTCATCATCTGATACCAGCCCTTGTTCAGGAACTCATTCCCGCCCAGAATGTTTTCAGGGGCGACTTTTACATCGTCGTAATGAACCTCGCACGTGTTGGAACCCCTATGGCCGAGCATCTTGATGGGCCTGGCGCTGTATCCCTCGGATTTCGCGTCCACGAGAAACACGGTGATTCCTTTGGTCTTGGATTCTCCTGTCCTCGTGTTGGTGACGATAATGTCGGAGACACCGGCGCCGGTAATGAACATCTTACTTCCGGTGATTACATAGTGCCCGTCTTTGAGAACGGCTTTGGTTCTGATGTTTGCAGC
>JACRDE010000142.1 GCA_016212935.1 Desulfomonile tiedjei
CGCTTCTGGAAGGTGTCTTCCAGAAAGGCCTCTTTGATCTGTTCATGGAAGCGTTCAATGAATTTTGCGAATTCCAACTCAAAGGTTCTTGGTTCCACGAATGCCTCCTGACAAAAAGAGACTGAAAAGGAGTTTTCATGCCTATGCGCGTTCGGGCAAGAGTCCTTCGCTGCGGACGGTACAGCCCGACTTTGCTTCATAGACCGCGCCGCAATGGCAATCAGCAATGGTACATTGCCTGACTGCTAGTCGGTATCGGTCCGGATTGAGAGTAGCCTTCAGGATTAGCGTTGTCAACGGTTTACGCCCCTTGTCATGGGCTTCTAACGTTCATCGGCTCGCAAGGTCTGCGCCTGCCTGCATGCCGGCCTTAAGCGCTGACGAGCTTAATCTGCAGGACTTCCTGATTTGACACATTTGGGTAGTAATAGACTCTAATCCCACTCGAAAGGCTTTACACTTCGGAAATCCGGGATTCCGGATTCTTGTGACTCCAAATCCTGTATGAAGGCGTTTTCAAAACCCATATCCCAAGCGAAGTCCAAAATCCGATCGTACTCTTCTTCAGTGATTCTGCGGTTCAGTAGGGGATCTTGAGATGCCCTGTGCAATGGTGCGTACTGGGCCATGAGAGAAATCGTCACCGATGGCGGAAGGTTTTCCCGAATCCAAGTGAGGTTTTCCAGTGTGCCCGATACGTTTCCCGGGAGAACGAGTAGCCTCAAGATTAGGCCTCTCACTGCTCTCCCATCTTCGTCCAGGACCATGTCGCCCACCTGAGAGTGCATTTTGAGTATCGCGGACCTGGCTGTCGCAACATAATCCGCAGCATCCGAATATCTCATGGCTTCTTCGTCGGATGAGTACTTCAGGTCCGGCAGATACACGTCCACGATTCCGTCGAGAATATCGAGCGCCTCGGGAGTCTCGTAACCATTTGTATTGTAGACTATTGGAAGTCCCAACCCCTGATCGGAAGCAACGGCAAGGGCTGCCAGCAAGCCGGGGAGGTGATGGCCGGGTGACACCGGTTCGATGTTGCAGCAGCCCTCGTTTTGCAGGTCCAGTATTTTCGAGGCCAGTTCTTCGGCCGTGATCAACGAGCCAATGCCCGCCTGGCTGATTTGATGGTTCTGACAGAACACACACGAGAGATTGCAGCGAGAAAAGAATATTGTTCCTGCTCCTCCCCCCACGATGAGCGGTGGTTCTTCTCCGAAATGGGGAATTACTGAAGCGACCTGTGGCACAGGGCCTGCTCCGCAGTACCCGCGCTGACCTGAGGGTCTGTCTACTCCGCACTTGCGGGGACACAGCTTGCATGGAGAGGAAAGGCTGCGCGCTGCCGCAGCTCGAAGCCGTATTTCGTCTGGGTTGAGTCTGAAAGTCATGTCTTCTGCGCACCGATAGAAGAATGCGTAATCCCGAGTCTTCTTCTCCATTGTACCCGGATTCAAATAGTTTTCAATCGCATTCACTGCGCCGGAGTCTGATCCAAAACGTGCATGCCGATAGAGAGAGGAAAAGCCGAACATAGCTAATTCTTGCAAGTAATAGAGGGTAAGTTTATACCATGTACAATACTAAAAGAATTGATGTTGACCAGGGCAGTGTCGAGATGATATATTATAATAAGAAACGTCAATGGACATAATGCAGCTCAATTAAATGGATCAAATGACATTAATTTACCGAGGCAGAAATGCCTTGCCGGCTTTAGGCGC
This sequence comes from Desulfomonile tiedjei, assembly GCA_016212935.1. Taxonomy (GTDB): domain Bacteria; phylum Desulfobacterota; class Desulfomonilia; order Desulfomonilales; family Desulfomonilaceae; genus Desulfomonile; species Desulfomonile tiedjei_A. Next base: position 1,725 of record JACRDE010000142.1, read on the forward strand.
AAATTGGCAATAAGAGCTCAAGAACCTTCATTTCTGTAATTTGCTATTTCCGGCTCTTGTCGTGAGGGGGATATCTTGAAAATACCCTTGTATGTTCTAGTCTGATGCCACGAATTTACCAGAAAAGGTAATTAACGGGTATCCTTCCTTTCATGGAGGAAATCAAGTCGGCCTGTTACAGGGATTTTCGAAAGTAACGTCGGCTAGTCGACGCGGAAGACTGAAAGATCGTCACTTCGAGAGCACAGCCCGAAGCGATCTCCAATTAGCAAGAACTGGGATTGCTTCGCGTTCGACTCCTGGCAATGGCATGGTTATACGGTTTGCCAAAAGTTTTGTCCGTTACAAGGCGGATTCCTGTTAACACGTTAGCACGTTACCTGCAGAATGGAAAAGA
>JACRDE010000143.1 GCA_016212935.1 Desulfomonile tiedjei
GATATTTCTTGCTCGATCTTTTCCAGACCTTGTCGTTCAGCGTTGAAAACGCCGAAGGAGTGTTTCTCGCCATCCCTGAGGCCTCGGAGCACGGGCATCAGAGAAATCGCACTAGAATGGAAAATCTTTCCTTCCAGGGGGTATTCCCTGGTCAGTTTTTCGCCTTCAACTTCTATGTCCACGATGAATTTCTTGCCGTCGGCCTTGCCTACCATGTGAAGGTCTTTGTTATTCATGTGGACGTTGGATTCAAATGAAATCAGAGTCAGGTCCGGTTGGACCGCAACTTTTTCTTTCATCTTAATTTCGTTGGTTTTCTTTAGCGCGGTCAATCTCATGACCGAATCGCTAATTATATTGAAGTTCTTTCCGTTGGGTTCGATTTTGAAATGGCTGTATCCGACCTTGTCATCCTTGAAGTACATTCCGTACCAGGCTTCCCTGAAAGGCATCTTGTCGAGCGTGGCACAGCCCTTCACAGGACTTGCCGGTTCTCCGCCTGCGTCGGGGAGTGATCGAACCACGCACGAAAACTGCGTTGCAGCAGCCAGCAGGAGCATTAGTATTGCGGGGAGCGTCTTGTGCATCATCTCCAGCCACTAGGGCCAGATCAGTATACTTGCAGACCAGGAGGCATGCAATCCACTGCCACCATAGTCCCATCAAAGCAGTAAGATTCGGGGAGGAACTTCTTGCAAGAAGTTCCTCCCCCATTTTGCATATTTGAAAGCGAAACGGTATGGCCCGGCGTCCTTGCCGGCCCCATACCACGTTCCAATTTTTCACGGTTATTAGGAACCATGCCTTATTTGTACTGTGGCGGAATGATCTCGGTAAATCCGGGGCCGTACGGCTTGTACGGAACATTCGGAAATTTCTTGAGCTCCTCGAAGAACTGCATCCCGACACCTCCGACAAACAACGCGATCCAGCCGTTGTCAGATCCGGAAAAACGGCCAGGGGAAGACTTGAGGTCCCCTCGCGTCGGAGCTGCCCCGTTGAACAGCATGTCGTACTGCTCACCAGGGTCCCACTGCAGGTCGTAGATCGCAGGAGTTTTCATGAACAGATCAGGTCCGAGCCACGTGTCTTTGGCTGACCAGAGGGCCTTGAAATTATTGACGCGAACGCCGCCGAAGGACTGGTCGTTGAGGAATATGAACGTCTCGCGTTTACCGGGCCCTCTGCCGAGTAGCGAATCCCCGAGATCAATTCCATCGAAAACGATGGGCTGTCCCTCGTTATCCTTCCACTCACGCGGGGGAGCTTCGAGGCCGGCAATCCGAGCGAAAGTCGGCCACCAGTCCATGTGTGAAAACATGTCGGTGTTTATAGCGCCAGCCTTGATCTTTCCCGGCCACCAAGCGATAGCCGGGACTCGGAAGCCGCCTTCGTAAGAAGAGCCTTTCATCCCGCGGAATGGCGTGTAGCCGGCATCAGGCCAGGCATCGACCCATGCGCCGTTGTCAGTGGTCCAAATCACGATGGTGTTCTCAGCGATTCCCAAGTCCCTGATCGCCTGGACTACTTGGCCGGAGTTATCGTCCAGCTCCATCAATGCGTCCAAATAGTTCCCGCCGCCCGGAGACTTTCCCTTCCAACGCGGGGAAGGATTGTTGGGGTTGTGGACCTTCTCGAAGTTCAGATAGACGAAGAAAGGTTTGGGGTCCTTGGCGTGCTGCTTGAGCCACTCGATGGCCTTGGCTCTCATTTCGTCATCCACTGTGGCCAGGTCCTCATAGCCGAACTTCTTCTTCATGATCTTGGGCGCATCGCCCGCCTTGCCTTCCCACATAGAGAAGTTCATCTGGTTCCAAACAGCCATGAACTTCGGATCATTTGCCGGGAAGTTCGGGTGCAGTGGCAGGTAGTCGTAGGCATATACCCCCGCGTAGTACGGGAGCATGTAATACATCTCGTCGAAGCCGTTCGCTGTGGGGAAGTTTTCAGGCCTGTCGCCCAAATGCCACTTGCCGAGTTGCACGGTGGTGTACCCGGCTTGCTTCAGGTACTGGGCGATCGTGGGCGTCCTTTTGGTCAGCCCGTTGGGGTCCCCCGGGACAAGCACGGACGAGAGGGAAGTGCGGATAGGGATGCGGCCGGTTATAAACGAGGCGCGGCCTGCAGTGCAACTGGCTTGGCCGTAATAATTGACGAAGCGCATGCCTTCCGCTGCTAGGCGGTCCAAATTGGGCGTCGGCGCACCGCGCATAACACCGCCACCGTAGGAGCCCAAATCGCCCCACCCCACGTCATCGGTCATAATCATCACGATGTTAGGGGGCTTAGCTTGCCCGGAAGCGGTGGTTGGCCCCATGTAGAGCGCCATGCAAGAAAAGACCAGAGCAACCGCAATGCATCCAGGCCGGAAAAGTCTTTTTGACTCACTCACTGTGTCCCTCCTTTTATCCGGAATTGTGCGGCGGTCTTGACATTTTGGGGGGATTGGGGCCGGTGGCTGGTGGAACGATGGCTTTTCTCGCCCCGAAAAGGTCACAGTATGGTGTCCCGCAAGACCCGCCCGAAGCAAAACCGTCGTCACGTTAGTCAAAAGGGGCAGTATCATCTCTTCTCGGAGCATACGTTACCTCTTGACATCCAGTCAACGATGATCTTTGCCGATGCCCCTCATTCACACGTAGCTCGGTAGTCTCGAGCCAGGCGCCTGAAGGAAGGTCCATTAACTTTCGACGGCTTGTGAGTATCCCGCCATTCGTCGCTTGATTGATGCCCCTTACTATGGCATCGTTGCCGCTGAATTCACAGCAGGGAGCCAACGCTGGCCCTCTCGACTAGGCAGATTGAGATATTGCACGGAGCATGCCGATAAATCTACACGCGAATATGAGGTGACTCAGGGCAATCGGAGACCTCGAACGGAACCTCGGAAAGTCCGAGCGGTTTACTCGCGCTACGGCCCTTCGGCAAACACTACAGAGCCCCAAGAATCCGATAGGGCCGTAATGACAAGGGAAGAAGTAAGAGAAGGATTCAGGCGCTACAAGATAGTTGTACAAATCGTGAAAAGATGCTAGGGTGGTTTTACTTGTTCAGAGGAGGGTTTTGGCGATGGTACCCATTAACACAGCGAGACTTCACCGAAATGTTCAGTTTATTTACGAGAAATGTCTAGCAGAACAGGAACTGGAATCATTTGGGATTACCGAATTCTATTCCAGTAGGAGCGACCCATGGACTTACAATTTTAACGGCGATGGCGATAGTAAAGCGCTGCTAAACTGTTCCGCCTACTTCGGGAGCTTGAACGGGAGAGAATCAGTCTATAAAAGACTTATCCTGCCGGAGTATCAAGGTGGTAAGTTCAATGTCACTAGATCTGTGAATCAGTACCTGACGCACTGGATTTATCCTTACAAAGGTAAGTTCCACCCGCAGATGGTCAGGGCACTTCTGAACATTCTTCGGATCCAACGGGGTCAGGTGGTTCTGGATCCCTTTGTTGGAAGCGGTACAACTGCTATTGAGTGCATGCTGATGGGGATTAACTCCGTGGGTATTGACATTTCTCCACTATGCATCCTCATTTCACGTGTTAAGACAGCGGCCTGGCGCTGGGCAGAAGACATCGCTCGTATTGTTGCGTCTGGGCCCCCCCCTCCTTCCAATGCTGACCCTATGATTCATGATTTTTTTGCGATGGCTGACATGGTTACCGAGAGTGACGTATCAGTGAGAAATCGCGACCGCGATACTTGGCGCCCCAAGAACCTCTCGAAGATGCTGCGATCGGTTTCCCACATGGCCCAAGCCAAAAGAGAGCTGGGTCTCAGCTTTGGGTCAGTGTCGCTGTCTCTCGGTGACTGTCGGCAATTGTCGTCTGTGGGCCTAGGTGAAGCCAGCATCGATGCTGTCATCACTTCGCCGCCGTACTCCATAGCGCTTGATTATGTGAAGAATGACGCTCATGCGCTGCGCGCTCTGGGTTTGAAGCCCGAGGAGATTCGGGAAGAGTTTATCGGCGTCAGAGGCAAGCCCAAGAACCGTCTGTCGCTCTATAATGGAGACATGAAGTCAGTTTTTAGAGAACTGGCTCGCGTCCTTAAACCGGGAGCGCCAGCGGCTGTAGTGATCGGAGATGCGACAGACGGGACTGAAATAACAACGACGGAGGACATGAAAAGCTGGGGAGAGCCTTACGGACTGAAATTCGAACGAGAGCTTCCTAAAATCGTTTTTGGCTTGTATAGTGTGATAACTGATGAGAAGATCTTGTTTTTCAGGAGGGATAAGTAGTGACCACACACTCCGTTAACGTGACTCCTGAGGCGGCAGCCAAGATTAGAAAACCTGTCGAGGGAAATGGTGGTTTCCAAACCCTGTTTCGAAAACTTCAAGGACAGCTGGGGTCCCGCGGTTCGGTTCTGACTCTGACTGACCAGGATCTCGAACGAATAGAGCGCTACAAATCGTACGAGCCTGGAGGGTATGAGGACAGACTGGAGGCACTTCTCGAGCTGCTTCGACAGCAAGGGTTGAGCCAGCAGCCCGAGGACTGATAATACTGATTGCTGAAATGCCTACGTTACCGGGAGTTCCGGAGTCGGTGCCACCTTACCTAATTCTCACTTCGGCCGAGAATTCAGTAAGGCGTGTCGCGATTTGCGAGATCTAATGCGTTCAAGCCTCATGGCCCGTAAAGGTCGGGTGCGCCGCCTTCATCCGGCGACAACCGCATGCCTGCACTGTAATTGTAATCACGGTACTAGGCATCGGAACAGTCCCCGCGTGGTTCTTGGCTGAAACTGACCCAATAGTAACCCGGCATGCCTGATTTATTGAACGTGAACTGATAGTTACTAACACTTGATAGGAACCATCCGTTCATAAGATGGTACGAGTCATTTGTCACGTAGCAATCCCACCAGTTCTGGCTTGCATAGTCATAGTAAAACCACCCCAACAGGCCCGCACTGTTGGCCGAGATTTTGTCTACACAGAGTCTGCTGCTTACCTTATCGCACTTGACCTTTAAGTAGGCGCCGCTGGTGTAGGTGTCATGGAACGCCACATCCCCGAAAAAGATGTTTGACGAGTGACCGCCGCCAGCAAGATACTCTGTGCCAAAAGTAAGCTTCATCGCCCAATAGCCGCTATAATAGTAGTAACTAAACTCTTGCAGAATAGATTGAATAAGAAACAGTAATCCTGTGAGCTTGGGCGCATGGGATCGGGATCTCCGTCGTCAGAATCCGTGGGCGATGCTGCAAATATCTTCTTGGGATCGGCCACGATTCAACTGGAGAGTGATCCATCCGACAAGCCGCCAAAGACTTTTCTGCTGGTTCTGGTGATGAGCTCTCCCAACGTAGGAGACTCACGACGAGGTTTTCGTTCAATTCCGAACAGGCCGGACACGACGGGCATTGCGCTCTGCCTCCACTGAGGAGGCATTCTATAACCGCGATTCTTCGCACTCTACAAGCCATTTCTTCATTAACCCTATTTCAAGATCCCGAATAGTGCCAAAGATAATACCGAACCTTATGGATTTCCAGCCGGAGTAGTGAATTACCCTCAACTGCTCGAAGCTGAGCCAGTACCAGCGTTTTCAGTCTCCGTTACTGCAGAGAGAAAATCCAAAACCGCTCCTGCAAATCTTTCCGGCATTTGATCAACCATTGGTACCATGCCGCCCGGCAACTCGGCGACTTGAGCGCCTTTTATAGCGCGTCCGAGATTTTTCGCATGCGGATAAGAAAAGGGATCTTCAGTACCAGCCAGAACCAGAGTAGGTGTCTGGATCAACGTCGCTTTCTCTTCCATTCGATATTTGCTGACGGCCTGGTGGCCTTCTTCCACACGTTCCGCGGTTCTTAGGGCATCTATAATGAAACGGCGCAACAGGTCCGGTCGATTGGCCGGGTAAAATGGCATCCTGCGCTGCCAGAGTTCTGTGAGATGGGATCCGTCATCTCGGACGTGGACTTCGTCAATGGGAGGCCGTGATTTTCTTCGCTCCCGCTCTTCCGCATCTAAAAAAGGGGTTGAAGAAAGGATTAGCCTTTCAATGCGTTGCGGAAAGGAAGCTGCGACTTCTAATGCAATTACTCCTCCGGTATGGTGGCCGACAATCGATGTCCGATCAATGCTCATGGCGTCGAGAAAGTCTATGACTCCACAAGCGTATGATTCAATGGAACATCGGGTCTCCGGTCTGTAAGAATCCCCGAATCCAATGGTATCCATAGCAATTGCATGATATTTCTTGCCCACAATTGGTAGCACTTCGCTATACTCGTCCCATGAACGAGGCGTTTGATGCAGGAACAAAACGGGCTTTCCATTCCCGCACGTGGCGTAATGGATCTGCCCCCCGCTGGTGTCGGCAAATCCTCTGCGCACGGCAATCCCACTCATGATGTCCCCCTTCTTTTTCTGCTGGTCGCCTCTGACCAGACCTCGAAACAGGCCCAAATTGCCAAACCTGTGATGCGAAGACAAGGATAGCCAAAAAGAATTGGAAAGGATAGGCTCGCCTCGACTCCCTCTCGAAAAAGAACTTGACACAGGGTCGGAAGACATGGTAGCAAGTCGGTACACTGTATACAGTATCCCGTATCCAGCGTCAAGTGTTTTTCCAATGTGAGCCTAGTCACTCCCTGTGCCGTTCAGCACGGCCGGTCAACCGAGGAAAAGGGCGTGGAAGTCTTCCGGAATATAAATGTCCTGTCCCCAACGCGTGTATATAGAGCATTGACCTTCGCTGAGAAGGAGTAGGAAATCCGTATTCACGAAGATCGCTGCTGGAATTGTGGTATCTGCGTGAAGATTTGCCCTACCGGAGCTATGGAATTGAGAGCGCTGCCTCATCGGGAAAGGCTTATCTGGAACAATCGCGGCACGGCGGAACCCTTCATGAAATCCATATGAAACAAGACACAAAAAAAACGTCCGAGCCCGCCATTTCAAGGCTGTCTCCAATGGGAAACAGACCCACGAAAGAACAGTGGACCAATTGAAGCGTGCCATATTTGAGAAGAAGATCCTTCCCCATGAAAGGTTGCCCACCGAGAGAGATCGAGCTCAAATGTTTCGTACGAGCCGAGTGACGGTAAGGGGCATCATTCCAGTTCTTCGAAAAGAGGTCTTATGCGTGTTGGGGCGAGACAAGCGATGATCACGCATTTGGAAGATATGCAGCGTGTCTGTCCACGCGCCGCGTGAAGGATGTTCTGAAGTGGAGCGAGCGTACGCCCATAGAGGCTGTCTCAAAACCCCGAAAAGGGCCAAAATCGTGCCACTGTTCATACCTGAAGGTAGGAATCTGATTTTTCGACAGTATGATTTCAGTATGTTATGATGGTCCATCTTTTGCTAGCTACTCATTGAGACTTTTAAGACAGCCTCCATAATGTGAGACCGAAGGACTCATTGATGGTTTGAATGCGCTCCAATCCATTGTGAAGTAGGTCGAATAGGCCCTGGAGGAATAACGCTGTGCCATTACTAAGTGTTGCTAAACTCTCCATTCACTTCGGCGGATTGGCCGCTCTGATTAATTGCAGTTTCGATGTGGAGCAGGGCAAGATTTTTTCCCTGATCGGTCCGAATGGTGCAGGGAAGACAACGGTATTCAACATCATCAATGGGATATACAAGGCAGACCGAGGTAAGATTCTTTTTGACGGCACAGATATCACCCACCTTGCGCCACACAACGTAGCCCGTCTCGGTGTGGCACGAACGTTTCAGAATATTGAGCTATTTTCTAAGATGACGGTTCTCGAAAACGTCCTTGTAGGACAGCACATCCATCTGTGCTCCGGCATTTTATCGGGCGGTCTTCTGCTTGGTCGTGTGAGAGCAGAAGAAAAACTTGCCAGGGAGGAAGCGAATAATATTTTTGATTTCCTCGGATTAACCGATTATCGGTCTCACCTCGTGTCGGACCTGCCTCACGGAATTCAGACAAGGGTGGAAATGGCGAGGGCGTTGGCTGCTAAGCCCAAAATCTTGCTTCTCGATGAACCTGCGGGAGGGCTGAATCCCCAAGAGACCCAGGTGCTTATGCAACTTATTGAACGCATTCGGAGTGATCTGAAGATCACCGTCCTTCTCGTGGAACATGACATGGCAGTAGTCATGGGGCTTTCGGACAGAATTTGCGTCCTCCACTTTGGACAAAAGATAGCCGAGGGAAGCCCTGGAGAGATCCAGAAGCATCCAAGAGTCACAGAAGCTTATCTTGGAGAAACCGTTGAACATGCTTGAACTTGAAAAAGTTGAAACCTATTACGGTAAGGTTCAGGCCCTGAAAGGCGTCACCATCAAGGTGAAAGAAGAAAGCATTGTCGCCCTTTTGGGTGCTAATGGGGCCGGAAAAAGCACGACGCTGAGGACAATCTCGGGCCTTATTCCGTCTAGAGGCGGGTCCATCCAATTCCTAGGTGAGCGAATTGAAACGGAATCTCCCGAGAGAATCGTGAGGAAAGGTATCAGCCATGTGCCGGAAGGCAGGGATCTTTTTTATGGCCTTACTGTCGACGAGAACCTAGCGATGGGCGCGTACACGAGAAAAGACCGTGCAGAAATCGAGCGCAGCCTGTCTCGAGTCTACGCCTTCTTTCCTCGCCTGCAAGACCGAAGAAAACAGTATGCAGGGACCCTGAGCGGCGGTGAGCAGCAGATGCTCGCCATCGGGAGGGCCCTCATGTCCAACCCCAAGCTCATTCTGCTTGACGAGCCTTCTCTAGGGCTTGCTCCTCTTATGGTCAGGGAGATTTTCAGGATCATTCAGGAGATCAATCGGGAGGGAACCGCCATCTTGCTTGTGGAGCAGAACGCTCATATGGCCCTCCAGGTGGCCCGATTCGGTTATGTCCTGGAGACGGGAAGAATCGTGCTCCAAAATCGAAGTGAGTTGCTCCTGGAAGATCAGCAAATCAAGGAGAAATACCTGGGAACAAGATAGTAGATGGTAACCGTCCAGGGATTCCATGTGTTGGTTCACCTCAAGAGCAACCTTGAACGCCTAACCCCGGAGCGGTGAACGCTTGCTGCAGAGAGGAGTCCGTTGTGCTTTTACAGGTCATTGTGAGCGGCATCGCCACAGGGTGCATCTATTCTCTGATGGCCCTGGGGCTTACACTCATCTATAAATCGACAGGGCATGTCAACTTCGCTCAGGGCGAAATGTCCATGCTGTCCGGTTTTGTGGCTTTCACCATGTTCCATATCCTGGGTTTTTCCGTCACGTTTTCTCTTTTCATTTGTCTCCTGTCGTCCATTGTTATTGGCCTCGTCATGGAAAGGCTCCTGGTCCGGCCCGCGATTCGGGCGCCCCATTTCAACGTTTTTATCATCACTCTCGGCGCTTCTATCGTTATGCAGAGTGGTGCTGGTCTGATTTGGACCCATGATCAGTTTCTATTTCCCTCTGCTTTTCCCAGTGAGACCTTTTCCCTGGGATTCGTCCGGGTTAACGGTATCAGCCTCGGCATAATTGCCACCACCGGCGTGTTGATGCTCGTGCTCTATTTTTTCTTTAAATATTCGAAGACCGGAACCGCCATGAGGGCTGTCTCCGAGAGCCAAAATGCAGCGCTTCTCATGGGAATCAGTGTGAAACGTAGCTTTGCGCTCACCTGGGCAATCAGCGGATTCATCAGCGGCGTTGGTGCCGTCCTGATTGCGCCGGTCATATTCTTGAGCACACGGATGGGGCTTGTGGTGATCAACGGATTTGCTGCCGCCATTCTGGGCGGCTGGGGAAGCATTCCTGGGGCAGTTCTCGGAGGAATCATGCTTGGGATACTCGAGAATGTTGCTCCGTACTATTTCCCTTCACAGATCCGAAACATTATCCCTTTTGCCGTACTCGTGGGGGTGCTGATCATTAAGCCAACAGGAATCATGGGAGAAGAGGAAAAGAGGAGGGTATGAATTGAGTGTTCAAGTAAAAGGAACGAAGCTTTTCCTCGTGATGGCTGCCGTGCTCTTCTTTATAAGCCCCCTCTTCTTGAGCCGCTATGCGATTTATGTTCTCAATCTCTTTGCCATCTATGCTCTTGTTGCCATTGGGCTAAATCTTGTGATGGGGTATACCGGCCTCATCTCAGCAGGCCACGCGGGATTTCTTGCCATTGGAGCCTATTCTACAGCAATTTTAACCTCCGTCGCCGGATGGCTGTCGCCTCTAATCATTCTTCATGTTGCCGGCCTCTTGACAGGCCTGATCGGCTTCGGCCTTGGAATACCAATCTTGCGCCTGAAAGGCATCTATATCGTCATGGTAACCCTGGCTTTCGGTGTCGTAATCACCGAGATCATACTTCAGTGGTCGAGTCTCACACATGGTGATGACGGTTTTCGGGTTCCAAGAGCAGTGCTCGGAGGATTTGTCTTTGATTCTGATAAGAAATTATTTTTTCTCATTCAGCCTATCACCATTGTCATGACGCTGATCGCTCGCAATATAGTCCAGACGCGAGTGGGACGAGCATTCAGGGCGATCGAACAGAGCGAAATCGCATCAGAGACCATGGGCATTGATCTGGCGAAGTATAAGACCAAGGCTTTCGGGCTCAGCGCGTTCTACACAGGGATCGCCGGCGGGTTGTTTGCCTACGCAATGACCTATATTTCTCCCGATTCTTTCAACATGGGTGTTTCCATTGATTTTATTGCAATGATCGTCATCGGCGGTATGGGATCCATCCTTGGATCGATTATCGGCGCCGTTATACTGACCGGTATTCAACATGCACTCAGCGAGCTTCCAAAAGTTCAAACGCTTATCTTCGGAATAGCATTGATCGTTTTCATGATTTTTATGCCCAAGGGGATCAGCGGACTGATCATGGACTGGAAGCAAGGTGGCCCGAATAGAAAACAGAGCCAGTAAATAGGTGCTGGAGAAATGCATGCCACACTGAGCGAGGTGAGCAAAGGTTTTCTCAGTTAACCGTCAATCCATTTTGAACAGCAAGGAGGAGAGCCATGTGTCCCAAAAAAACCAGTCGATTGTTTGCCCTTTTGTTAACGCTGTTACTCGTTGGGATTTACGCCGGAGCGTCTGCCGAGGTGGGGGTATCCGACACAAGTGTGGTGGTGGGATGTTCCAACAGTCTCTCGGGTCCCCTTGCCTTCACCGGGACAGAATTGATCAAATTCGGAACTGAGCTCTACTTTAACCATATCAACGAAAAGGGAGGAATCCACGGGAGGAAATTAACCCTGAAAACCTATGATGACGCCTATGACCCCACGAAGGCAGTCTCAAACACGAAAAAGCTCGTTATGCAGGATGGGGTTTTCTGCATTCTCTCACCCCAAGGCTCGTCGCCCATTTTTGCGACTCTCGAATATCTGGAACAGGAAAAAGTGCCTCTGATTTTCCCTTTCCAAGGATCGCCCCTCCAGGGAAAGACCATTTTCACAAGCTTTACCTCCTATCCAAAGGAGACGGAGATTGTTCTGCACTGGCTTGTAGAGAAAAAAGGCTTCAAAAGAATCGGGATGATTTACCAGGATGACAAGTACGGCCACCTGTATCGCGATCAAGCCTTGGAGACGCTGAAGTCCATGGGGATGGAGCTTGTTGCGCTGGAGTCTGTAAAACGGGGGGCCATTGACCTGAGTGCACAGATGGCAAAGCTTGGACAGGCAAACCTTGATGCCCTGTGCGTTGTGCTGGTCCCAGGCCCTGCAGCCATGGTCATAAAAGAAGCGAAGAAAGCGGGATGGACCAATACCAAATTGGTAGCCTCAGGTCCTGTCACTGATGAGAAATTTATTGTCCTGGCCGGTGGTGAAAGTGACGGCGTGTGGGGATTCTCGCTCTGGCCGGACCCCGTCCATTCTCAAAGGCCCGCAATGGTAGAGTACCGAAAGATCCTTGAGAAATATGCTCCGGGCCATGCAGCGAATCGGTACAGCCTCTTTGGCTACTTCTACGCCAAGGCGTTCTGTGAGGCATTGCAGCGGGCGGGGAAGGATCTTACGCGCGAATCCATGATCAAGGCAGCGGAAGGTATACAGAACTGGGAGAATGGCATCATTACGCCCGTAAGTTTCTCTGAGACAGATCACGCAGCCCAGGAAGACGGCTTCATGGTCGAAGTGAAAGGAAATGTTTTCAAGCCGATCTCTGGCTGGCTAAGCCTCGAGAAAGGAAAGCTTACTGAACGACCTCTCGGAGAGTGATCCTGGTTGCGCAGTCGAAGCTATCAGGCAGCCGGATGCCACAGCTGCTTCGGACGTCACGCGTCCCGCGTGACTGACTTCGCATCGAAGGCATACCGGCAGCCGATCAAAGTGACTCCTTCGAAAGTGAATCGCTGTCAGCGGCCCGTGCCATGCCTTCTCCACGAGGAACGGCGAGGCTAACCTCGTTTCTCAGGCGAACAACGGCCAACCTGACGCGCTGCACATTACTAAAGGACGATGGGAAAGGCCATGACGAGATATCGAATCGGAGTGGATGTAGGCGGCACTTTCACGGACTTCCTTCTGATGAATGAGGAAGGTGACGCACAAGTGTACAAGGTCTTATCCACTCCGGCGGATCCTTCCATCGCAGTGATTCACGGCCTTTCCGTGATGGCGGAAAAAAGAAACGCGGACCTCGGTCGCTTCTTAGGCCAGGTTGAAATCATCGTGCACGGTACCACAGTGACCACCAATGCCGTCCTCACCGGAAACGTGGCAAAGACCGGTCTCCTCACTACCAGAGGATTCAGGGATGCTCTTCAGATGCGAAGAGGGATTCGGGAAGAGCTGTACAATAACCGTTACCTTCCTCCTCGGCCCATTGTACCGCGATATTTGAGAATACCTGTCGAGGAACGGATAGACTTTTCCGGCAAAGAAATAAGGCCTTTGAGCGTTCAGGACCTGGAGGACGGAGCTGCAAAATTCAAGGAAAATGGCGTCGAAGCGGTGGCCATATGCTTCATGCACTCCTATGCCGACGGAAGCCATGAAGAAGCCGCTGCGGAGAGGCTTCGCCGACTCATGCCGGACGCTTACCTTTCCGTCTCTTCCAGAGTTTTGCCGCAGGTTCGGTTCTATAACCGCGTGAGCACCACCGTGCTCAACTCCGCTGTGGGGCCCATTCTCGAGAAGTATATTCGGAGCCTTACCGCCAAGCTGGAAATGCACGACTTCAAAGGCTTGCTGCTAATCATGCAGTCGAACGGCGGAGTAACCTCCCCGGAGGTAGTCACTGAACTGGCATCCAGCACGCTCCTTTCAGGGCCCGCGGCAGCGCCTGTCGCCGGTATTGCCTACACTCGCCTCCATGGGTACGGAGATTTCATCACCGTGGATATGGGAGGCACCAGCTTTGATGCAGCCCTCATAAAGGACTCGACCCCCCTGGTAACAACCGACGGCAAAGTCAACCGGTTCGCCCTGGCCTTACCCATGATGGACGTGCACACAATCGGCGCCGGCGGTGGGAGTATCGCATGGATCGATGACAGTGGGCTTCTCAGAATGGGTCCGAAAAGTGCAGGTGCTCGACCGGGTCCGGTCTGTTACGGGCTGGGCGGAACCGAGCCGACGTGCAGCGATGCAAATCTGCTCCTTGGTTATCTGAATGCGGATCATTTTGCCGGCGGAAAGATGACGCTGGATCGGCCGATGGCAGAGAAGGCCATTCTAGAAAAGGTCGCTCAGCCGCTCGGCATGCCTCTTCCCGAGGCTGCTTACGGGATGTGCCACATCATGAATATCAACATGGCGTCTGCCATTCGGGAGATCTCTGTGCAAAGAGGGTACGATCCCAGGGAGTTCTTGCTTGTCTGTGCCGGCGGAGCGGGCCCCATTCATGCGGCGATGATCGCTTCTGAGCTGGAAATTCCGAGAATATTGGTCCCAAAAGAATCTTCAATCTTTTGTGCGGCAGGCATGCTCCTTTCAGACTTGAAACACGACTTTGGGAGGACCTATCATACCATCTTCTCGGGCAAAGATATGGATGTTGCCCGCTTTCTTTCCTTGATCGACGATTTGCAGAGGGAAGGGGACCGTATCCTTGCTCTCGAGAGCATCCCAGTAGAAAGAAGGATGTTTCAATATTCCCTGGACCTGAGATACGTGCGGCAATACCATGAAGTTAACGTTCCGGTGACCATGGAAGACCTGCGAACATTCAATGGAGAGTCGATGAAAGAAGCGTTTCACCGTCAACATGATCGCCTGTACGGCTATTCATTGCGGGAAGAAGGAACGGAAGTGGAACTCGTCAATCTGAGGTTGACCGCCATCGGAGTCACGGACAAACCAGCGCTCAAAGAGGAAGAATACAGGGGAAAGAATCCAAACAGTTGTCTCAAAGGAACAAGACCGGTTTTTATCCCGTCTCAGAGAGATTTCGGGGTCGTTCCGGTCTACGATGGAGACCGCATGGGGTTCGGCCACGAATTACAAGGCCCGGCCATTATCGAGCAGACCAACACCACAATTTTCGTGCCGCCTGAATATGAGGTCGCATGTGACGCGTACGGGAGTTACCTATTGAGACTGGTGTAGGAGCGGAACATGAACCGGAATATCGATCCAATCCTCGCTTCGGTGCTTCAAAGAAGGTTTAAGTCCATTACCGAGGAGATGGGTCTTACTCTTCTAAGGACCACCCGGTCCCCGATCTTAAACGAGGCTCGGGACTTTGTGACGGGCCTGTACGACCGCAAGGGAAGAATGCTCGAACAGACCGAGTACATTCCCATTTTGGCCTTCGCGATTCAACCGGTGTGCAAGCACATCATCGAATATTTTGGAGATGATATTCATCCCGGCGATGTAATTCTCCACAATGATGTTTTCACCGGCGGAAATCAAAACGCGGACGTTGCGGTCTTTAAGCCCATATTCCACGAAGACGCGCTGGTCGCATGGGCAGCGTGCAAAGGCCACCAGGCGGACATCGGCGGCGCGGTTGCCGGCGGTTACAACCCTGAGGCACGGGAAGTCTGGCAGGAAGCACTGCGAATCACTCCCGTGAAAATTGCGGAAGCAGGCAAACTGCGCAAAGATGTGTGGGATCTCATCTTTGCCAATATCCGCTACGATATCGTCGAGGAAGACATCAAGGCCGAAATGGGCGGGTGTGTGGTCGGAGAAAGAGGAATCAAGGCCCTCCTGGAAAAGCACGGGGTCGAGAAATTTCAGAGCCACGTGGAGTATCTTTTCGATGCTACCGAAAAGATGGTGCGAAACGAGATCAGAAATGTTCCGGACGGGATCTATCATGGTGAAAGCACAGTCTTTTACGATGGTATCCATCTCGAGTCTCGGATGAAGATCAATCTGAACGTGATTGTGGAGGGAGACGAAATCACCTTTGACTTCAGCGGGTCTTCGCCGCAGACCGAAGGCTTTGTCAATGCACCGTATACGGCCACGGCATCCGCGGTGCTTCTTACCTTTCTCATGCTCATCAATCCGGACATTCCTCACAATGACGGTATCACGAGGCCCATTCACATTATCAATCCGGAAGGATCCTTTCTCAATGCCCGGTTCCCCGCGGCCACCACATTCGGCAACAGCATCGCGGGCCCCAACTCAGACGCCATTTTCAGAGCGATGGCCCAGGCTCTTCCGGAAAAGGTGACCGCGGGATGGAACCGTTTCCTCGGATTCACCATCACGGGAACTGATCCCAGGAAGAACCGGCCCTACGTGGATATCCTCTTTCTGGCCCTCAAAGGGGGGTCTGGTGGAACATGGGAGGCGGATGGCTACGACCATATCGGCCTTATCAACTGTGCCGGAGGCATTCTCGCCCAAGATTACGAGATGTTTGAGCTGCATGACCCTCATTTTCTTGAAAAACACGAGTACCTGGTTGATTCTGCAGGCGCGGGAAACTGGCGCGGGGGTCTCGGAGTGGAAACGGAATTTGTCATTCATGGAAACAACGTCACGGGCATTGCTTTCGGAGATGGAGTCGATGAGGAAGCCAGAGCTTTCGGTTTCTCCGGGGGAAAGAAAGGCGCTCTTAACGGCGCGGAATTGCGATATCCAGATGGTGTCGTACGAACGGTAAAATCCAAGGAAATCATTCGTGACATCCCTGCGGGCACGGTCTTCAGACAAACCGCAGGCGGAGGCGGCGGATACGGTCATCCCTTTGAACGCCCCATTGAAAAGGTGGTTGAAGATGTGAGGAACGAACTGGTGTCGGTCGAAAAGGCAAGAGAAGACTATGGGGTGATCATCGATCCGGTGAGCCTCACAGTGGATTTCGAGGAAACCGAAAGAAGAAGGGGAGCGAAGTCGTGACCGGACCTTACATCGACCATATCGGAATCATTGTCGAAAATATGGATCAATCCATTGCTCTGTTTGAGCAGCTCTTCGGCGTCAGACCGGTTTCTGTGAAGGAGATGCACGATGTGGGGCTCAGAATAGCGCAGTTCCGGGCAGAAAATGTGGACATCGAGTTGATCCAGTACACCACCAAGGGAGAAGGGTTTGCCCGAGAGGTGATGGGATCGAAACCGGGAATCAACCATATTGCTATTCTCGCAAACGATGTCGAGACCTCGGCCGTGAACTTTGAAGACAAGGGTGCGAAGCTGATGCAGGGTTTTCCTCGCCGGGGAAGCCACGGCAAGGTTGCCTTTTTCGAGCCCGAGTCAACCCAGGGAATCTTACTTGAAATATGTGAACACGCACAAAGGAACTGGAGAAGGTCCCCATGACATCTTATCGAGAAAGAAAGCTCTGGAATGAAACCATCGAAGCCATGCCGCGAGAAGAGCTGAGGGTCCTGCAATTGGACAGGCTCAAAAAGCAGGTTTCCTACAATTATCAGAACTCGCCCTATTACAGGCAGAAGCTCGAACAGATCGGGGCAAGGCCTGAGGATATTAGAAGCTTCGATGATTTTGCTCGGGTTCCCGTGATGACCAAGGATGAACATAGAGAGGCTCAGGAAGAGTCCATCGAGAAATACGGCAATCCCTATGCGCTTCTGGCCTGTGCCCCACGCGAGGCAATCGTCCGTATCAATTCAACGTCGGGGACGACAGGAACTCCCACTCTCTACACATTGACGCAGCATGACGTGAATGTCGTGAACGAAATGCATGCCCGGAAGTACTGGAGAGCCGGCATCCGGCCCGGAGACGTAATGCTTCAGGCTCTTTCCCTCAGTATGTTTACCGGAGGACTTCCCTTGTCTCAGGGAATCATGCACATGGGTGCGTGCGTGGTGCCGGTGGGCATTGAAGGAGGGACCAAGAGGGTTTTGGATTTCGTGCGACTCACCTCTCCAGTGGCGATGATAGCCACGCCATCTTTTGGTCAGCACCTGATCGAAAAATGCCCGGAACTCATCGGAAAATCGGCAGAGGCTCTCGGGCTCAAGTGGTTCTTCTGCGCCGGAGAACCTGGAGGAGGAAATCCTGAAGTTAGAAAAATGCTCGCGAGAGGATTTGGCGTAAAGGTTTTCGACCATACCGGAGGCGGTCACGCCTTTCATGGCATTAGCTGTGACGAGCCACCTGAGCAATTTAGCGGCATGCATTTTGTTTCAGAAGATCACTGTCTCCTGGAGCTTATTGACCCCAACACAAAACAGAGTATTGAGATAACAGACGGCGCAGCGGGTGAAATGGTGTTCACTTTCTTAGACTGGGAAGGGGGCCCGTTTATGCGCTATGCCTTGGGAGACATGCTCCAGGTAGATACAAAACATTGTGCATGCGGCATGCCGGGAATTCGTTTGAAGATCATCGGCCGCGCGGATGACATGTTGATCGTCAAGGGAGTGAACGTATACCCGGACGCAATTCAATCGGCTCTGCTCAAGTTCTCTCCTCAGGTCACCGGCATATTTCGGATTCTGCTTGATGCTCCAGGTCCTTTGGTCAAACCTCCCCTCAGAATCAGGCTGGAATTCGGCCAAGATGTTTCCGAAAATGATCTGCCTTCCCTGGAAGAGAAAATACTTTCTCATATTAAAGAACAGGTCAGGGTTGCGCCCCGCTTGGAATGGGTACCTCAGGGCACCATCCCGAGGGAGATGAAGAAGACGAAGTTCATCGAAATAGTGAGTTGAGAGACTCTATGCTTTCGAATAATTCTCGCTGGTTTTCGCTGAATGTGGTCGCACTGCTGGACAAACCAGCGGTGGTACACGGCCATGAATCGGTGTTTACTTTCGTGAACTGCGATAAGGATTCAGAAATTGAGGAATCACTAAACCCCATAATGTCGCAATCCATAAGTCGTTAAGTTAATGAATTGGGAGACGGAATAAATGATCAGGTCCATGAACATTGCCTGGTGGGTGCAGCGATGGAGCGAACTTAACCCACAAAAAACCGCCATACTTTTTGAGGAAGAGCGGATCAGCTACTTAGATCTACATCGGCGAGCCAACAGAACCAGTTGCTGGCTTCAGTCTCTTGGAATAGAAAAAGGCGACCGAGTAGCGGCCATGCTCGCCAACTGTCCGGATTTTATTGAGCTATACCTTGCCTGTGCACGGCTTGGGGCAATCTTTGTGCCTCTCAATCACCGGGTTACGGCCCCTGAACTCGATTACTTTCTGAAAAACTCCCGTCCAAGGCTATTTGTATTCGGAAGCGAAACCGCGTCCAACGTGGAAGCCCTGAATCTGACCGAAAACCGAGCACCTATGTTGCTTGCCTCTGTGGGGCCGAATACAGGCTGCTCGGTGATCTTCGACTACCGTTCCGAGACGCAGGCATTTGACGGACAGAAGCCGTTTCTAACTCGATCTCTCGCCCCCGCTGACCCCGAGGAGCCGCACGTGATCATGTACACCTCGGGAACGACCGGTCAGCCTAAGGGAGCCGTGCTTTCCCACAGGAAGACCTTTTTCAACTGCCTGAACGCAGACTTCTTTTTCAAGATGCACGTAGATGATGTCATGCTCATTATTTTGCCACTGTTTCATTCCGGAGGACTTTTCATTCAGACATCGCCCAGCCTATACAAAGGCGCTACCATGGTCATCCATCCGAGGTTCGATCCTATAAAGTTTTACAAGGATGTTGAACGATATAGCGTGACGAAGTTTCTGGGCGTTCCTACGGTATATAAGGCCCTTCTCAAGGTTGAGCCTGAAAAACGCGGCGATTTATCGTCCTTGAAGGTTTGTGCCGGCGGAGGGGAAAAGACCACGGCCGAGCTTTTTGCCCAGTGCAGGCACTCAGGACTTACCTTCAGGCAGATAATGGGTCAGACGGAAACCTCCATTCTGCTGTGGGCCTCAGAGGAGGACTCGTTTCGAAAGCCTGGCACGGTAGGACGACCCGTATTTCATGCGGAAGTAAACATCGTCGACCGCTCAGGCAGCCTGGTAAGACCTGGAGAAATCGGTGAGATTGTCGCTCGCGGATCCATCATGATGAAAGAATACTGGCAGGACCCGGAAAGGACGGAAGAGACGATCAAGAACGGCTGGTTGCACACGGGAGACCTGGCTCGGATGGACGAGGATGGGTACTACTACCTGGTGGATCGAGCCAGAGACATGTATATCTCAGGCGGTGAAAATGTCTATCCGGCCGAGGTGGAGAGGGTACTCCGGGAACATCCCGAAATCGAAGATGTTGCAGTTGTGGGTATCCCCGACGAAACCTGGGGTGAGGTTGGTCATGCCCACATCATTCGAAAGAGCGACTCCTTGCTGACGGCCGAAGAGGTTATAGCTTTCTGCGATGGAAAGCTCAGCAAATACAAGTGGCCGAAAAACGTGACTTTCGTCAAAGAATTCCCCCGAACTTCTCTCGGAAAAGTTAAGAAGCAACTGATTGCAGAGGCAGGTAGGAATAATTTGCCTCAAGGTTTTCCGGCCGGGGTTTCTCCATCAGGGAGACTCGCAGAAAAGTAGGAATCGGAATAATGCTGGCCGACCAGCCTTTGAGTTTCGGTGGCAGGAATATTTGCCCAAGAAGGGAGCCAGAGTGGCAGTTGAGGCCGATTGGGTTGCCCGACGGGGAAACCGAGATGGTCAATCCCAGATATTAGCCAGAATCCCAGGGCCCCCAAAGGGCCACTTTTAGGTTTTAATGGCCGTATGTTTAGGTCAGAATGCGATCGGAATCGGCCGTGATATCATGCAACATGTTGATATCATGAGGTGAGCCACCAGCCTCTCACGGCGGAGATGTACGCTGGAGATCAATAAGAGCATCAAGTCACAAAACTGATCTATAAGGTCAGTCTGGCCATTCCTACGGCTGAAAAATGTGAGAAATCTTGCCCGGAGGCACCAGCTGCGAAAGGTTACTTCGCCTTATTTTCGGCCCCATTGAAGGCATGAACCGACCCTGTCATCAAGATAAGTTCCATCCGCTATACAGTTTTTGCAAAAACACGTGAAGCGAGTTCCTGATATTTTGGCTGTACTTGAAGACGAAGCTCATTACTGGTCGATGCTCTTGAAATTGGGTGACCGCTCAACCATCTGAGAAGCATCAAAGGCCATATTAGCATAGACAAAACAGGGTAAAAAGCTTTCCTACGGCCAGCAGAAGTCATTCGTGGCAACCGACTTTTCAGTCTGAGGAAACGTGGGAAACCTTATTTGAACAAGACGGTCTCGGTTTTCTCAGTACATTATTCTTGCCATAGAACTCCTAGGAATCGATTGTGATTTTCCGTGATACCATGGGCACACCGAAAAGAGTTTTCCGAATACATCGGCAAACCAGGAAACGACAAATCACTACGAATCATCCTTGAGGGTATCTGGCTGTAAGACTTACTGTGCAAACCGATCCGTACAGTGATTTCAAAGATTCGCTTTGAAGAACTCACGTTGTAAACGTGGTTTTGAGCTATTCTTGGTTTCAGAGTCATATTGTCTGACCGCTCAGACGCTGCCAATCGGATTTCACTATGTCTCGCATCCGAAGAGCACGATCGGAATAAAGCTGAATGGATTCAAAATCGGGTGTAAACAAGATCTTTTGCATCA